>NZ_JBHTDD010000033.1:0-64904 GCF_042666615.1 Plantactinospora sp. GCM10030261 | reverse complement strand
GGGGTGAGGGTTGGGGGTGGGGGTTGGGGTGGGTCAGTCCAGGAGGGAGTCCAGGCCGATGGTCAGGCCCGGGCGGTCACCCACCGCCCGCACCGCCAGCAGGACGCCAGGCATGAACGACGCCCGGTCGTACGAGTCGTGCCGGATCGTCAACGTCTCGCCGGTGGTGCCGAACAGCACCTCCTGATGCGCGACCAGGCCCGTGGCTCGGACCGCGTGGATCCGTACCCCGTCGACATCGGCGCCCCGCGCGCCCGGCGCCTCGTCACGCGTGGCGTCCGGCGCCGGACCCAGCCCGGCGTCGGCTCGCGCCTGGGCGATCTGCCGCGCAGTGTGGGTGGCCGTGCCGGACGGTGCGTCCAGCTTCTTGGGATGGTGCTGCTCGATGATCTCTACGGACTCGAAGTGGCGGGCGGCCTTCGCCGCGAACTGCATCATCAGCACCGCGCCGATGCCGAAGTTCGGCGCGATCACCACGCCGACCTCGGGCTTGCGGGACAGCCAGGTGCGAACCCGCTCCAACCGCTGCTCGGTGAACCCACTGGTGCCGACCACCACATTGATCCCCTGATCGATGCACCAGTGCAGGTTGTCCAGCACCGCGTCCGGGGTGGTGAAGTCGACCACCACCTCCGCCGCCGCGTCGGAGGCGGCAAAGAGGCCGTCCCCCTGCTCGATCATGGCAACCAGTTCGAGATCATCGGCGGCGTCGATGGCCCGGCACACCTCGGTGCCCATGCGGCCCCGTGCGCCCAGCACACCTACCCGGATCGGCTCACGCTCGTCAGTCACGGGGCTCAACCTATCCCACGGCCCAACGCCGGTCGCGCCGAGCGGGCCAGACGCAACATCGCCCAGCCGACGATCACCCCGAACGGGCCAGACGCAACATCGCCAAGCCGACGATCACCCCGAACGGGCCAGACGCAACATCGCCAAGCCGACGATCACCCCGAACGGACCTGAAGCAGGTCGCTCAGCCGACGGTGAAGTCGTCCGGGCCGAACGGGCCGACAACGGCAAGCGACATCGGTCGGGTGAGCAGCTCGGCCGCCAGCCGGTTGACCTCCTCGGCGGTCACCGCGTCTACCTGGGCCAACAGTTCGTCGACCGACAGCAGATCACCGTAGAGCAGTTCGCCCTTGGCCAGCCGGCTCATCCGCGAACCGGTGTCCTCCAGGCCCAGCACATACGAGCCCTTGGCCATCCCCTTGCCCCGGCTCAATTCGGCCTCGCTGACGCCTCGTTCGGCGACCGCGGCCAGCTCCGCCCGGATCAGTGAGAGCACCTCGTCCACCTTGCCGGGCGCGCATCCGGCGTAGACACCGAACAACCCACTGTCGGCATACTGGCTGGCGTACGAATAGACGGAGTAGGCCAACCCGCGACGCTCCCGCACCTCCTGGAACAGCCGGCTCGACATGCCGCCGCCGAGGACGTTGTTGAGCACGCTCAAAGCGAACCGGCGCTCGTCGAGGCGGTCGATACCGGCGCAGCCCAGCACCAGATGAGCCTGCTCGGTGTCCTTCCGCTCGACCACGGTGGCCGCCACCTGGGTGCGTACCGCCGACGTGGCGGACCGGGGCGGAGTCGGCTGGGCCGCGGCGGTGTCCAGCGGCGTGCCACGCAGCGCCTGCCGGATACGCTTCACGACCGCCGCGTGCTCCAGGTTGCCCGCGGCGGCGATGACGATGGCGGGCGCCGTGTATCGGCTGCGGTAGAAATTCAGGATCTGCCGGCGGCTCATCGGGGAGATGGTCTCTTCGGTGCCCGAGATCAGGCGCCCGAGCGGATGGTCCCCGTAGATCGCCCGGGCGAAGAGGTCGTGCACCTCGTCACCCGGCTCGTCGTCGTGCATGGCGATCTCTTCGAGGATGACGCCGCGCTCGGTTTCCACGTCGGCCGGATCGAGCTGCGAGTCGGCAACCAGGTCGCACATGACGTCGATGGCCAGCGGCAGGTCGTCGTCGAGCACCCGCGCGTAGTAGCAGGTGTATTCCTTCGTGGTGAAGGCGTTCGTCTCGCCGCCCACGGCCTCGATGTCCGCCGAGATGTCGAGCGCGGTCCGCTTGCTGGTTCCCTTGAAGAGCAGGTGCTCCAGGAAGTGGGAGACGCCGGCCTGCCGGCCGGTCTCGTCCCGCGATCCGACGGACACCCAGATGCCGAACGACACGCTGCGCATCGCCGGGATGGCTTCGGTGATCACGCGGAGACCGCTGGGCAGCACGGTACGCCGGACGGTGCCGCCCAACGGGTCAGTGGTGAGGGTACGGGTGACCGCCCGGGCCGGCGCCGTAGCGCCGGCCCCGGTGGTCGAACCGTTCCGCGATGGGGGGGTCATCGCGGTGTACGTCAGCTGTGCCGGGTCCGACGACGACGCTCGCCGCCGCCCTCGCCGCCCTCGCGACCCCGGTCGCCACCACGCTCGCCACGCTCCCGGTCGCCACCACGCTCGCCACGCTCCCGGTCGCCACCATGCTCGCCGCGCTCCCGGTCGCCGCCACGCTCCCGGTCACCCCGGTCGCGCGGGCCCCGGTCACCGCGACCGGCCGGTCGCTCGCCGCCACCGGACTCGGCTGGCGCCTCGGCACCTTCCGGCCGGACCTTGTCCAGGTAGATCTTGCCTCGGGCGTCGATGTCCGCGATCTGCACCTCGACCCGGTCGCCGACATTGAGGAAGTCCTCAACCTTTTCCACCCGCTTGCCGTCCCCCACCTTGGAGATGTGCAGCAGGCCGTCCCGGCCGGGCAGCAGCGAGATGAAGGCGCCGAACGCGGCGGTCTTGACCACCGTGCCCAGGAAGCGGTCGCCCGTCTTCGGCAGCGTCGGATTCGCGATCGCGTTGATCCGCTCCACTGCGGCCTCGGCGGCGGGACCGTTGGTCGCGCCGACGTAGATGGTTCCGTCGTCCTCGATGGAAATCTCGGCGCCGGTCTCGTCCTGGATCGCGTTGATCGTCTGCCCCTTCGGGCCGATCACCATGCCGATCTTGTCCACCGGAATCTTGACGGTGGTGACCCGCGGCGCGTAGTCCGACATCGTGGCCGGAGCCTCGATGGCCTGCCGCATCACGTCCAGGATGGTCTGCCGGGCGTCGTGCGCCTGCTGGAGCGCGGCAGCCAGCACGTCCGACGGGATGCCGTCGAGCTTGGTGTCGAGCTGCAGCGCGGTGACGAAGTCCGGGGTACCGGCGACCTTGAAGTCCATGTCCCCGAACGCGTCCTCGGCACCCAGGATGTCGGTAAGCGTCACGTACCGGGTCTTGCCCTCGACCTCGTCGGAGAT
Organism: Plantactinospora sp. GCM10030261; assembly: GCF_042666615.1. Classification (NCBI taxonomy): domain Bacteria; kingdom Bacillati; phylum Actinomycetota; class Actinomycetes; order Micromonosporales; family Micromonosporaceae; genus Plantactinospora; species Plantactinospora sp. GCM10030261. The sequence goes on along the minus strand of NZ_JBHTDD010000033.1, from coordinate 61,619 downwards.
CAGGCCCATGGCGATGCCGGCGACCGGCGCCTTGAGCGGCACACCGGCCGACAGCAGGCCCAGAGTGGAGGCGCAGACCGACCCCATCGAGGTCGACCCGTTCGAGCCGAGCGCCTCGGACACCTGCCGGATCGCGTACGGGAACTCCTCGCGCGACGGCAGCACCGGGATCAACGCCCGCTCGGCCAGCGCGCCGTGCCCGATCTCGCGCCGCTTCGGCGATCCCACCCGGCCGGTCTCCCCGGTGGAGTACGGCGGGAAGTTGTAGTTGTGCATGTAACGCTTGGACTTCTCCGGGGAGAGGGTGTCCAGCGCCTGCTCCATCCGGAGCATGTTGAGCGTGGTGACACCCATGATCTGGGTCTCGCCCCGCTCGAACAGCGCCGAGCCGTGCACCCGGGGCAGCACGCCGATCTCGGCGCTCAGCGGCCGGATGTCGCGCGGACCGCGGCCGTCGATGCGTACCTGCTCACGCAGGACGCGGGCGCGGACCTCGGCCTTGGTCAGCGAGCGGAACGCCGCGGAAAGCTCCTTCTCCCGGCCCTCGAACCGCTCGGCGAGCTGCTCCTTGACCTGCTCCTTCACGCGGTCCAGGGCGTCCTCGCGCTCGGCCTTACCGGCGATCTTCAGGGCCTCGGCGACATCGGCGCGGGCGACGTCAGCCACCGCGTCGTACACGTCGTTCTCGTAGTCCAGGAAGACCGGGAAGTCGGCGACCGGCTTGGCGGCCACATCCGCCAGCTCGCTCTGCGCCCGGCACAGCTCCCGGATGGCCGGCTTGGCGGCCTCCAGGCCACTCGCCACGACCTCCTCGGTGGGCGCCGGGGCGCCGCCGGCCACCAGCTTGACGGTGTGCTCGGTGGCCTCGGCCTCGACCATCATGATCGCGACGTCGCCGTCGGGCAGCGACCGACCGGCCACCACCATGTCGAAGGTGGCCCGGCCCAGCTCCTCGTGCGTCGGGAAGGCGACCCACTGGCCGTCCACGTGCGCCATCCGGGTCGCCCCTATCGGGCCGGAGAACGGCAGGCCGGACAGCTTGGTCGACATCGAGGCGGCGTTGATTGCCACCACGTCGTACGGGTGCTGCGGGTCCAGGGCCAGGATGGTCTCGACGACCTGGACCTCGTTGCGCAGGCCCTTGACGAACGAAGGCCGCAGCGGCCGGTCGATGAGCCGGCAGGTCAGGATGGCGTCCTCGCTGGGTCGACCCTCGCGACGGAAGAACGAACCGGGAATCCGGCCCGCGGCGTACATCCGCTCCTCGACGTCCACGGTCAGCGGGAAGAAGTCGAACTGCTCCTTGGGCTGCTTGCCCGCGGTGGTCGCGGACAGCACGACGGTCTCGCCCAGCTGGGCGATCACGGAGCCGGCGGCCTGCCGGGCGAGGCGGCCGGTGGAGAAGGTGATCTCCCGGGTCCCGAAGGTCCCGTTGTCGATCACGGCCTTACTGTGCTGGTTGCCGAGGCGGTTCTGCTCGGTCATGAGTTGCCTGTACTCCTTCGGTCGTGGGACCCACGACGTCGCCGGAGTGCTCAGGCGGCCGGTCTTCGATCGAAGCGCCCGGGGATGGCCGGCGTTCCGGCTACGTAGCCAGTGGAGCCGGCGGCCCGGGGGCCACTACCGAGGACCGGTGCGCTGATCCGGCTCCCCGTACGGGTGGTCGCGCTGGTCCCGTTTCTCTGCGGGACGACAGGAGGGGAGCGACGCGTACGCCGCTCCCCTCGTCGTCACCGCCGCAGGCCGAGTCGCTCGATCAGCGACCGGTAGCGGTTGATGTCCTTCTTCTGCAGGTAGTTGAGCAGTCGGCGACGCCGACCAACCAGCAGCAGCAGACCACGACGACTGTGGTGATCGTGCTTGTGCACCTTGAGGTGCTCGGTGAGGTCGGCGATCCGCTTGGTCAGGACCGCGACCTGCACCTCGGGGGATCCGGTGTCACCCTCGGCGGTCGCGTACTCCTGTCGGATCTTGCTCTTGCTCTCCTGATCGAGCGCCATTTTCTCCCGTTTCTGTGGGTTTCATCAAGTGTCCCGCACCCGCGGCGTCGAGCAGGCACGCGGGACCGCCGTCGGTCAACCGACGCTGTAGGTCAGGTTACCAGCTTCCACCGGAAACACCCGGATGGGGCTCGGACCTGGAATCATAGATCCTCATGATCGACCTGGATCAGGGCCTGGTGGGGCAGCCCGGCACGAGAAACGCCGACTCGCGGGATGTCGGGGCCCGACTACCCCCGAAGGCATGAGGGTGATCACGGCCGCCAACCGCGAGACGTCAACGCGTCGCGCACCTCCCGCAGCAGGGCCGGGAACTCTCGGTACAGCCGCCGGCTGGTCACATGCAGCACGAGCCACCCCTGACCGGCGAGCAGATTGAGGCGACGACGGTCGCGATGGAACTGCTCTGCGTCATCGTGCCACTGCCCGTCGTACTCGATAGCCACTCGAAAACCGGGCCAGGCAAGATCCGGATGTAGGAGCACGCCGGACGCCACCCGTACCGGGTGCTGGACGGCTGGCCGGGGCAGTCCAGCCTGCATCAACCGGACCCGCAGGTGGGACTCCGGTGGTGACTGGGCCGCCGGATCGGCCAGTGCGAAGGCTCGCTGGGCACGTCGTCCGCCGGGTCGGGCAGCATACGCCGCCGCCAGCGTCGACAGCTCCGTCGGGCTGGTCAACCCGCTGCCGAGCAGGGTGTCGATGATGGCCACCGCCCGCACCGGTGGCAGCCAGGCAGCCGTCTCCCAGGCCGCTCGGGCGGGCCCGGTCCTCGGTGGCTGCCCGGTAGGCATCGGCGCGGAGTCGGTGGTGTGCACCCGCAGCCCCGGTTGGGTTCGCAATCCTGTCAGCCGGGGCGCGACGACGTGCACCTCGTCGGTGAAGTCCGCGGCGTGCACGACCCCGTACAGATGGGCCGCCGACGGTCCCGCGATGGCGGCGCCGGCCGGCAGTTGGTACGCCACGGCCCGGCAGGCGAGGGCATGATCCCGGTCCAACCGGGCATCGGCGTAGACGTCTCTGCGCAGCCGGATCCAGGCCGAACCACGCAGCTGGTGTTCGGTCAGCAGTCCCCGCCGAACGGCGTCGGAGCCACGGAACACCTGCCAGGCAAGGGGAGCCGGGCGAGGCGGGAGGGAAGGCATGCCGACGAGCGTGGCAACGCTGCGGGGGACTGGTAAACCCCTGTGGACAACGGTCGTACCCGTACCCGGCTCAGCCTGTGGACAAGGGTCGCGGAGTGGGCTCGTTGTGGTACGGGCAATCCACCCGCTGCCCCGGCCGGCACCCAGATCGCACCCGTGATTCCGGCGGTGATCCACTCGATGTGCGGCATGTCGGGGGGTCACAGTCGCACCGACCCCCCGACATGCCGCACATCGAGTGGATCAAGCCGACGCCCGCGCACCAGGCGGCCCCGGAACGGGCGACACCGGCCCGAACGGGTGAACCGACCAGGACACCGACAACCCCGACCGGGGCACGGACAACCCCGACCGGGGCCAGGAAGCCCGGCCCCGCCGAGTCAGACGAGGAGCCGGCGGGCCTGCGCGACGTCCTCGTTCATCTGCTCGATCAGCGGCTCGACGCTCGGGTAGCGGCGCTGCTCGCGCAGGTGGGCCACGAAGTCCAGGGCGAGTCGTTCGCCGTACAGGTCGCCCTCGAAGTCGAGCACGTACGCCTCCACCCGCCGATCCGGTCCGGAGAAGGTCGGATTGGTGCCGACCGACACCGCCGCCGGCAGCATGGTCCGGCCGTCCGCGCCGGCCCGGGCCGCGTCGCGGACCAGCCATCCGGCGTACACCCCGTCGGCCGGGATCGCCGCGTACCGGTGGCACAGCAGGTTGGCGGTGGGGAAGCCGAGCTGGCGACCCCGCTGGTCGCCGCGGATCACCACGCCGGCCAGCCGGTGCGCCCGGCCGAGCGCCGCCGCCGCGGCGGTCACGTCTCCGGCGTCCACGCAGGACCGGATGTACGTGGAGGAGAACACGGTGCCGTCGGCCGCCACCAGCGGCCCGCCCTCCACCCCGAAGCCGAACGTGCGGCCCAGCCGTTCCAGCAGGGCCACGTCTCCGGCGGCCCGGTGCCCGAACCGGAAGTTCTCCCCCACCACCACGACCGCCGCGTGCAGATGCTCGACGAGGATGTCGTGCACGAATTCCTCGGCGGGCAGTCGAGAGAAGTCGGGGGTGAACGGCACCACGCAGAGTACGTCCACGCCGAGCGCCTCGATCAGTTCGGCCTTGCGTGCCGGCTCGGTCAGCATCGCCGGATGTGATCCGGGACGGACCACCTCGGACGGGTGCGGGTCGAAGGTGACCACGACCGACTGCACGCCCAGATCCTTCGCCCGCTTCACAGCGTGCCCGATGGTGGCCTGATGACCCCGGTGCACCCCGTCGAAGACCCCGATGGTGACCACCGAGCGTCCCCAGCCTCGCGGAATCGCGTCGAACCCCCGCCACCGCTGCATGTCTCCTCCAGTCCCGCCAAGACACCCGACAACCCACTGCGACTACCAGCCACCGGCGACCGCCGAGGGCTCACTTACGCCGACCGGCCGGTGACGGTCCGGCCGTCACTGGGCCGGCGCCACCACGATCTCCGGTCGGGCGCGTCCTTCCCGCTCGCTGACGATAGCGACCAGCCGCCCGTCACCGCCGGTCACCGCGTACGGGCCGGCGATGCCGACCGCGGTCAACGGCCCACCGTGACCGAGCACCCGTTCCTCCTCCGCTGTCGCTTCGCGGACCGGCAGGAACCGGGCGGCGGCCGCGGCCATCGGCAGGTCCACCACGTCGGGAGCGACCTCGGCAAGATCGTCCAGGGTACGCGCCTCGGCCAGCGTGAACCCGCCGACGGAGGTCCGGCGCAGCGCGGTGAGGTGGCCGCCCACCCCGAGCGCGGCACCGGCGTCCCGGGCCAGCGCCCGGACGTATGTCCCGGAGGAGCAGGTGACGTCCACGTCCACGTCGACCAGATCGGTGGCCGTCCGGCGGATGGCCAGCACGTCGAGGCGGGAAACGGTCACCCGGCGGGCGGCCAGCGCCACGGCCTCGCCATCGCGGACCCGCTTGTACGCCCGCTGCCCGTTGATCTTGATCGCGCTCACCGCGCTCGGTACCTGGTCGATCTCGCCGGTCAACCGGTCGAAGGCGGACAGTACCGCGCTGTCCGCCAGGTCACCGGCCGGCACCGAGCGGACCACGTCTCCCTCGGCGTCGTCGGTCACCGTGGTCTGGCCGAGCCGGACGGTGCCGAGGTAACTCTTGTCCGCCCCGATGACGTAGGTGAGCAGCCGGGTCGCCCGACCCACCCCGATCACCAGGACTCCGGTGGCCATCGGGTCGAGGGTGCCGCCGTGCCCCACCCGGCGGGTACGCGCCAGCCGGCGCAGCCGGGCCACCACGTCATGCGATGTCATGCCGGCCGGCTTGTCCACCACGATCAGACCATCCGCACTCACGGCCGCCAAGCCTGCCAGATCCGTCCGACCGACAGGCGTCCGCCCGTCGCCTCGCGGGCGGGAGGCCGGCAAGCGCCGACGGCTGCCGACCCGCCGCCGCTCCCGGGCTCAGCGGACCGCGCCGGTCACCGCCCAGCGTCCTGAACGCAACCGCAGCAGCAGCGCGACCAGCCGGATCACCACGAACAGGGTGAGGCCGGCCCAGATGCCGCCGAGCCCGAGGTCCAGGGCGTAGGCCGTCCAGATCGCCGGCAGGAATCCGCCGAAGGCCGCGACGATTGTGAGGTTGCGCAGGTACCGCACGTCGCCCGCGCCGATCAGCACGCCGTCCAGGGCGAACACGACGCCCGCGGCCGGTTGCATCGCCGCGAACCACGGCCAGGCGATCATGGCTTGTGCCCGGACCTGCGGGTCGTCGCTGAACCAACCCGGCACCACGCCGGCTCCTGCCCCGATGACCGCCGCGAAGGCGATCCCGCAAACCGCTCCCGCCACCGCGATCCGGCGGGCGAGTTGCCGGGCGTATTCCCCGTCGCCGGCACCGAGCGCGGCACCGACAAGTGCCTGCGCCGCGATGGCCAGCGCGTCGAGCACCAGGGCGGTGAAGAACCACAGACTTATCGCGATCTGGTGGGCGCCCACGACGGCGGTACCGAACCGGGCCGCGACCGCGGTCGCCGAGAGGAAGCTGGCCTGAAAGGCCAGCCCGCGCGCCAGCAGGTCCCGACCCAGCACCAACTGCTGGACGATCACCTTCGGGCGGGGGCGCAGCGACACCCGCTCGGCGATCAGGGCGCCGACGAACAACACACCGGACAGCGTCTGCGCGGTGGCGTTTGCCACCGCCGACCCCACCAGGCCGAGACCCACTGGATAGACAAGCACCGGGCACAGCACGGCCGACAGCAGATTGGGACCGAGTACGAAGTAGAGCGGCCTGCGGAGGTCCTGCACCCCGCGTAGCCAGCCGTTCCCGGCGGCGGCGAGCAACAGCCCGGGAGCGCCGAGGGCGGCGACCCGGAGCCATTCGGCGACCGCGGCGGTCACCGCGGGGTCACCGCCGGACAGCGCCCGGCCCAGCGGAAGGGCGGTGATCTCGATCAGCAGGGTGATCAGCAGGCCGGCGGCAAGCGCCAGCCAGGACGCCTGGATCCCCTCGGCCACCGCGGCGGCGCGGTCGCCCGCGCCGTACCGGCGGGCGGCCCGGCCGGTCGTCCCGTAGGCGAGCACGGTGCCGAGCCACGCGGCCATCGTCATCACCGTGCCGCCGAGAGCGACCGCCGCCAACGGCACCGATCCGAGGTGGCCGACCACCGCGGTGTCGACAAGCACATAGAGGGGTTCCGCCGCGAGGACCACCAGGGCGGGCAGGGCGAGGGCGGCGATGCGGCGCGCGGTGGCGGTGCCGGTCAGCCGAGGGTGGTCGCTCGTGTCCGCGCGGGTCTGGTGGCTCACAGAGCCCGATCCTGGCACGTCACGCGTAAGGAACGCAATGCCACGTATCGCTTACTGACGCCTCGCGTTCCGGTGGCGGCGACGGTGGGTGGGCGGGGGACGCCAGATGCGGGAACGCGGTCCGGACGAGTACGTCCGGACCGCGTTCACCGGTCGAGAGTCACTGCCGGGTGTCCATGGAGGTCTGCAGCGCGCGCCGCATCTGCTCGCGGGCCTCGTCCGTGGTGTCCGACTTGGGCTTGCTCGGCATCGGGATGCTCCTTCCAGGGTGCGTCAGGCCGCGTCGAGCGGCCCGCCGCTGGGCGGTCCTGCTGAACGCTCTCGAACGGCGTCCCGGGATCGCCGGGGTCCGTCCGCGAGCAGCGTGAGCCCGGGTCGGTCTGACCCTGGAGGCAGTCGGTGGCTGGTCGGCCACCCGCGCCACGACACGTCTGCCGGGCACGTCGCGCACTTCACCCAAGTTATCGTTCAGGTCCACATCGTGCCCAGCGTTCCCGCGATCCGGGACGGCGAGCCGCCGACCAGCGGAAACCGGACAGCCCGCTCATCGGGCGAAGAAATGCCAGCCGACCCACCACCAGAAGCCGAACAGGCCGATCCGTCCTACCGGCACGTTGCCCACCTCGTACCGCATGACATAGGCGCACGCCTCACCGAGGGTCGGGATCCGGGACCCCTCGCGCCGCGCGGCCCACTCGACCGCCGCGAACAGGAGCAGAGCCACCGTGAAACCGCCGATGGCGAGCAGCCGGGTCACACTCACCGAATCCCCCCGTCAGTCATCGCCGCGCCAACGCCCAGAACGCCGACAGCCATCCGAAGTAGGCCGCCGACCGGGCGAGTTCGTTCTCCAGCACCGGATCTGCCAGCCGGGAGAAGGTGGGAATCTCGTCGGTCGATCCGAGGACGAAGGTGACGCCCTCGACCACGCCGAACGCCGCCACCGGAAGCACCCACCAGATCACCCCGGCCCCGACCCGGCGGACCGGACGCCGCGCAACCCGGTGCGACAGGCCCATCCAGATCAACGCGCCACCGGTGCCGAGGGCGTAGACGTTCGCCGCCACCGAGAACGACGGCAGGCTCCCACCGACGAAAGACATGACGACCAGCACCGGCACCGACACGACCGGTCGGTCCCAGGCCCGCGGCGCCTCGGTGACGATCTCCGTGGGTTGCTCCATCCCCCGATTGTTGCCGGTGGTCACGAGGAGCCGAAAGGGCATTACGCCCCGGAGTTACCCCTGATCTCCACGCCCGTGGGCAACCGGTCCAGCTCACCACGGATCGCTGCGACCACGTCATCGACCGAGCCGCGGCCGGTGAACCCGGCGGCCGAGCGGTGCCCGCCGCCACCCAGTGCGACCGCCACCCGGCTCACGTCGGTGTCCCCCTTACTCCGCATGGAGACCGCCCACTCCCGCTCGGCGACCTGCTTGACCACGCAGCTCACGTCCGCCTCGGCGGTGCACCGGACCGAATCGATAAGCGGTTCCAGGACGTACGGGCGCTGCTCGTGCCGCTCCAGGTCGGCCAGGGTGGCATAGGTCCAGACCAGGCCGCGGCCGGCCGCGGCGGCGGGTTCCAACCGGGTACGGGCCAGCACGTCACCGTAGAGTCGGACCGCCCCGAACGGGCGGGTGTCGAAGACCCGCCGGGATATCTCCCCCGGGCGCAGACCGGTGGAGAGCAGCCGGGCCGCCAACTCGTGCACGGCCGGGGTAGTCATATCGAACCGGAACGAACCGGTGTCGGTGGTCAACGCGATGTAGAGGCACTCGGCGATCCGCTCGTCCAGCGGCACGCCGAGCCGGGCCAGCAGGCCCTCGGCGACGACCGACGTCGCGGCCGCCGTGGGATCCACCAGATGGATGCCGCCGAACCGGGTGTTGGAGGCGTGATGATCCAGCACCAGGGCCGTACCCGACCGGTCCAGCCGATCCAGCAACTCCCCCAGCCGCGACTCGCTGGCCGCGTCGAAGCAGACCACCAGGTCGGCCTCCGGCCACGCCTGCTCCGCGGGCACCAGCAGTTCCTGGCCCGGCATGCCGCGTAGCGGCTCGGGCACCTCGAACCGGCCGGGAAAGGTCGCCTGCATCCGGGTCACGCCCAGCCGGCACAACCCCAGGCCGAAGCCCAACATGCTGCCCAACGCGTCACCGTCGGGGTTGACGTGACAGATCAGCAGCACCCGCCCGTCGGCGGGCAGGCCCTGGATCGCGGCGACGGCCGTCGCCCAGTCGTCCGGCGTGGGACCGACCGGGCCGTCCAGCACCGCCGGGCCCGAGCCACGGGCACTCGGCACGGCCGGCGACTCCCGCCAGCTGGGCCGGGCGTCGCCGGGGTCGCCGGTCACCGCCGATCCCCGCCCGGCTGTCCACCGACCACATCGGCGTCGGTTTCGACGTCGGTCTCGGTCTCGGCGTCATCCTCGGCCTCGTCGTCGAGCCGGTACGGCTGGGCCTCGCCCGCGTACCGAGCGGTGGCCGCGCGTCGCTGCACCTCGGCGTCCGCGTTGCGCGCGGCGGTGAGCAGCTCGTCGATGTGCTTGGCCTGGTCCTGCACGTTGTCCAGGACGAAGGTAAGGGTCGGCGAGTGGCGCAGGCCCAGGGCCTTGCCTACGGTGCTGCGCAGCATCCCCTTCGCGCTCTCCAGGGCGGCAGCGGTGGACGCCTGTTCCGCGGCGTCACCGAGCACCGTGTAGAAGACCGTGGCGTCGCGCAGGTCGGCGGTGATCCGGGCGTCGGTGATGGTGATCATGCCCAGCCGAGGGTCCTTGATCTGGGTACGCACCACCGAGGCCACCAGCTCCCGCACGCGTTCCGCGTGCCGGCGCACCCGGGCCGGGTCCGTCATGTCCCACCTCCACGCCGATCCTGCGTCCGCCGCCCCCTTGTGGCGGGCTGACGAGCCAACGTCTGGAAACACTACCCGCGCCGAACCGGGCAGGCGGGGCAGGCCGCCGCTTGCCGGCGAGGTTAACTGTCAGTCGTCGGCACCGTACAACCGGCGCCGTACCGAGAGCAGTTCGACCTCGGGGCGGCCGGCGACCAGCCGTTCACAGGAGTCGAGCACGTCCCGCACGTGGCCGCTCTCCGCGGCCACCACCGCCACGGCGAGGTGCGCCCGGCCGTGCAGGTCGAGCGCGCCCACCTCGGCTGCCGAGACCTCGAACCGGCGCAACGCGGCCACGATCGGGCGGACGTAGGACCGCTTCGCTTTCAACGAGCGGGAGTCGGCGGGAAGGAGGACGTCGAAAAGGGCGGTTCCGGTGTACACGGCGGGACAGCGTACGCGGTAGAGATCGCCGATATCACCCACAATTCGCCCGACCGCCCGCTGTGGCGCGTTGATCCGCCCAGCTCGTGGGGATTCGGGGAGTTGGCGAAGCCCGCGAACCACGACCCGCCGCAGATCACGTGGGTGCCACCGCCACCAGCACGTCGCGCTCGATGCCCTGGTCGACCCGATGGCACAGGTCCCGGTAGCCCGGCCCGTCGGCCACCCGTAGTCCGTTCGCGGCGAGCACCGCGGCGGCCTCCTCCCGCGGCGCCACGTGGGTGTTCCACGAGATGCCCAGTGCGCCGCCCGGTCGCAGCAGTCGCACCCACCCCGGCACGGCCGCGGTGAGCAGGTCCAGCGGCCTGCGCGACAGCTCCCCGCCGGCACCCCGACTGCCGTGCGCGACCCCGTACGGGGCGTCGGTGACGATGACGTCGGCACCGGCGGATCGCAACAACCCGCCGACCTCGATGGTGTCGGCGTGCAGCACGGTGACCCGCTGGGCGGACCCGGCCTTCAACTGCTCCCGGGACGCCGCCACGGTCGCCTCGAATCGCCGGGCGACGAGCCGACGGTTCCGGCGCACCGGCACCGTCTCCGCGCTGTGCTTGAGCCGCTTGCGCTTGAGCCAGGTACGCAGGAAGGCCGAGTACGCGTCGACGTCCTTGCCGTCCCGTTCCACGCCGATGCCGTCATAGCCGTACATCAGGGCCTGGTTGAGCGTGGTGCCCCGGCCGCACAACGGGTCGAGCACCACCAGCCGTCGATCGAGCATGGCCGGAGCCGATGCCGAGGCGAGCAGCGTCACGTTGAGCAGCAACCGGGTGAACTGCTCGTTGGTCTTGCCGGCGTACTTCGGAATGGTGATCAGGTCCGAGTCGAAACGGGCCAGCGGGCGCAGCTCCACCGGGCGCAGCAGGTCGTCCACCCGCTCATACAGCGCGTAGGCCGCGGAGAGGTTTGACAGGTGCGCCACATCGCGCTCGGTCAGCCCCTCCCCCGGCACCGAGAAGGTCAGGTACCCAACGCCGCCGATACGCTCCTCGGCCAGCTCGACCGGCCGGGCGGTCAGCACGCCGGAGCCGGCGAAGATCACCAGCTCGGCCCGGGAGAGCCGGCCGGCGGCATCGGCGTACACCCGGTTGGCGGACGGGGCGAGCAGCAGCGCGTACCTGGTCACGCGGGGGATTCTCGCACCGCCGCCGAACGCGCGACGGCCGGGACCCGTCCGGGCCCCGGCCGTCGACGCACCGCGCGTCAGGCGCGCGGCTTCTCGCGCATCTCGAAGGTCTCGATGGTGTCGCCGACCTGAATGTTGTTGTAACCAGTCAGGGTCAGACCACACTCGAAGCCCTCGCGCACCTCGGTCGCGTCGTCCTTGAACCGCTTGAGCGAGCTGATCGTGAGGTTGTCCGCCACAACCGCCCCATCGCGGATGAGCCGCGCCTTGGCGTTGCGCCGGATGAGCCCCGACCGGACGATACAACCGGCGATGTTGCCGATCTTGGAGGAGCGGAACACGTCGCGGATCTCCGCGGTGCCCAGCTCGACCTCTTCGTACTCCGGCTTGAGCAGCCCCTTGAGCGCCGCCTCGATCTCCTCGATGGCCTGGTAGATGACCGTGTAGTACCGGATCTCCACGCCCTCGCGATCGGCGATCTCCCGGACCTTGTTGGCGGCCCGGACGTTGAAGCCGATGATCGTGACCGCCTCGGACGAGGCACTGGCCAGCATGACGTCGCTCTCGGTGATCGCACCGACGCCCCGGTGGATGATCCTGAGCTGGACCTCCTCGGGGATGTCGAGCTTGAACAGCGCGTCCTCGAGAGCCTCCACGGAACCGGACCCATCGCCCTTGAGCACCAGGTTGAGCGAGGTCTTCTCGCCCTCCTTGAGCTGCTCCATGAGGGTTTCGAGGGTGGCCCGGCCACGGGAGTTGGCGAAGCTCGCCGCCCGTCGCCGCGCCTGCCGCTGCTCGGCGATCTGGCGCACCGTGCGGTCGTCCTCGGCCGCCAGGAAGGTGTCACCCGCCCCGGGAACCGCGGTCAGACCGAGCACCATGACCGGACGCGCCGGACCGGCCTCGCTCACCTGCTTGCCGTTCTCGTCGAGCATCGCCCGGACCCGTCCGTGCGCCCCGCCGGCGACGATCGAGTCGCCGGCCCGCAGGGTGCCCTTCTGGACCAGTACGGTGGCCACCGCGCCGCGACCCTTGTCCAGGTGTGCCTCGATGGCGACACCCTGCGCGGGGCCGTCGATCGGAGCGGTCAGCTCCAGCGACGCGTCGGCGGTCAGCAGGATCGCCTCCAGCAGTTCCTCGATGCCGATCCCGGGCTTGGCCGCCACGTTCACGAACATCGTGTCGCCGCCGTACTCCTCGGCGACCAGACCGTACTCGGTCAGCTGCTGGCGGACCTTGTCCGGATTGGCCTCCGGCTTGTCGATCTTGTTGACCGCCACCACGATCGGCACATCGGCCGCCTTGGCGTGGTTGAGCGCCTCGATCGTCTGCGGCATGACGCCGTCGTCGGCGGCGACCACAAGCACCACGATGTCGGTGACCTGCGCACCACGGGCCCGCATGGCGGTGAACGCCTCGTGACCCGGGGTGTCGATGACGGTGAGCGCCCGGTCCTCGCCCTCGTGCGGCACGTGCACCTGGTACGCACCGATGTGCTGGGTGATGCCGCCGGCCTCGCCCTCGACCACGTTCGCCTTCCGGATCGCGTCGAGGAGCTTGGTCTTACCGTGGTCGACGTGACCCATCACGGTCACCACCGGCGGTCGGCTGACCAGTCGGTCGGAAGCCACCTCGGCGTTGAGGTCGATGTTGAACTGCGCGAGCAGTTCGCGGTCCTCGTCCTCCGGGCTGACGATCTGCACGTCGAAGCCGAGGTGCTCACCCAGCAGCAGCAGGGTCTCGTCGGAGCAGGACTGGGTAGCGGTGACCATCTCGCCCAGGTTGAACATCTCCTGGACCAGCGAACCGGGGTTCGCGTTGATCCTGTCGGCGAAGTCGGAGAGCGACGCGCCGCGCGACAGCCGGACAACCTGCCCCTGACCCCGGGGAGCACCCGAGCTCATGGTCGGCGCCGACAGGTTGTCGAACTCCTGTCTGCGCTGCTTCTTGGACTTGCGGCCACGCGTCGGCCGGCCGCCCGGACGCCCGAAGGCACCGGCGGCACCGCCACCGCGACCACGGCCACCGCCACCGGGACGGCCGCCACCACCGGCGGGCGCACCCGGCCGGAAGCCGCCGCCACCACCGCCGCCGGGACCGCCGCGGTAACCACCGCCGCCGCCACCACCGCCGGGACCGCCGCGGTAACCACCGCCGCCGCCACCGCCACCGGGACCGCCGCGGTAACCACCGCCGCCGCCACCGCCACCGGGACGACCGGCGCCACCACCCGGGCGACCGGCGCCGCCGGGTCCGCCACCGGGACGACCCGGCCGCTGGCTCGGCATCGACGCCGGGCTCGGCCGCGGCGGCATCGACGCCGGGCTCGGCCGCGGCGGCATGTTCGCCGGGTTGTTGGGCCGCGGGCCACCGGGCGCCGACGGCCGCTGACCACCGGCGGCCGCCGGGCGTTGCCCACCGGGCGCCGACGGCCGCTGACCACCGGAGCTGATGCCGAACGGGTTGTTGCCGCCACGGGCGGGCGGACGACCACCCGGACGCGGCGCGCCCTGACCGCCACCCGCCGGGCCTGGCCGGTTGGCCGGCGCGCCGGGACGCGGCATGCCCGAGGGACTCGGCTTGGGACGCGGCGCGCCACCGTCGGTCGGAGGCTCCCGCCGAACGGTCTCGCGCTGCTGCTGCCGGGCGGCCTGGGCCGCCTTGACGGCCGCCTCCTGCTCCGCCTTCAGGGCCGCGGCGCGTGCCTCGGCCGCCGCCACCTCGATGTCGTGCGCGCTCGCCGGCTTCGCCACCGGAGTCGCCGGCGGCGGTCCCGGCACCGGACCCTTGGGTCGCGCCGTCGGGGTCGGTGGGGCCGGAGCCGCGGCCGGTCGCCGCGGCGGGGTCGGCCTCGCCGCGACGCGCGGGTCACTGGGACCGGGACGCGGGGCGCTCGTCGGGGGCGCCGGCGGGGCCGCCGGGGCCGGGGTCGGCGCGGCCGCCGGCGCGTTGCCGGCGACGAACGCGTTGCGCAACCGTCGGGCGACGGGCGCCTCGACGGTGCTGGACGCTGACTTGACGAACTCGCCCATCTCCTTGAGCTTGGCGAGAACGGTCTTGCTCTCGACCCCGAGCTCTTTTGCCAGCTCGTGTACGCGGGCCTTGCCTGCCACTGCACTCCTCACTCCGAGGCCGTGCGGGCAGCACCCGCAGCGACCTCACTCGTGCACTTGAAGCCTGGTCATTTCAGGGACTTCATCGTGTGCTCATGTTGGTCGTCCTACCTTGCTTGCGACCCTCGACCCGGTCGGGCTGACCGGACGTAGGGAGTGACGCATCGATGTACTCGGCGAGCACGTCGGTGTCGAGTTGCCCACCGACTCGCAACGCCCGCCCGAAGGCGCGGCGCCGCTGCGCTAGCGCGAGACAAGCCGGATCCGGGTGCACGTGTGCGCCCCGACCCGGCAGCCTGCGGCCCGGATCGGGTCGGAGGCTGTAACCAGTCTCGTCGCCGACCGCCACGATCCGCAACACCTGATGGACCGGCGAACGTTGCCGGCAGCCCACGCAGGTGCGTACCGGGGTCGTCCGTCGTACCACTGAGAAAGTTTACCCCTAGCCGCCCGAGATCGCTCCGCCCGGTTCCGGTACGTGATCAGCATTGCTCCGCGGACCGGGAGACGGCGCCCCGCCCTCCGGCTCGTTGTCCGGCCTGATGTCGATCCGCCAACCCGTCAGTCGGGCGGCAAGGCGGGCGTTCTGCCCTTCGCGGCCAATCGCCAGGGAGAGTTGGAAATCCGGCACGGTGACCCGGGCGGTGCGGGTGGCCGCGTCGATGACCTCGACGCGCAGCGCCTTGGCCGGGGAGAGCGCGTTACCGACGAATGTGGCCGGATCCTCCGACCAGTCGATAATGTCGATTTTCTCACCATGCAGCTCACTCATCACCGCCCGGACCCGCTGACCCATCGGTCCGATGCAGGCCCCCTTGGCGTTCACCCCGGAGACGGTCGACCGTACCGCGATCTTGGTGCGGTGTCCGGCTTCCCGGGCGATCGCCGCGATCTCCACGGTACCGTCGGCGATCTCCGGCACCTCCAGCGCGAAAAGCTTCTTCACGAGGTTGGGGTGCGACCGGGACAGCGTGATCTGCGGGCCGCGGAAGGTCTTGGCGACGTGCACCACCACGCACCGCAGCCGCTGCCCGTGCGGGTAGCTCTCCCCCGGCACCTGCTCGGCCTGGGGCAGCACCGCCTCCACCTTGCCCAGGTCGACGCTGATAATGCCCTTCTCGCTGCGCGCCTCGTGCGCCTGGACGACGCCGGTGACCAGGTCACCGTCGCGGCCGACGTACTCGCCGAAATGGGCCTCGTCGGTGGCCTCCCGCAGCCGTTGCAGGATGACCTGCTTAGCCGTCATCGCCGCGATCCGGCCGAAGTCGTGCGGCGTGTCGTCCCACTCCCGGACGACGGTCCCCTCGTCGTCCAGTTCCTGGGCGTACACCAGGGCGGCACCGGTCTTCCGGTCGATCTCCACCCGGGCGTGCGACTCCGCGCCCTCGGTGTGCCGGTAAGCGGTAAGCAACGCGGTCTCGATCGCCGCGAGGATCGTGTCGAACGGGATCTCCCGCTCGCGCTCCAGGGCGCGCAGCGCCGCGAGGTCGATGTTCACCTCTCCTCGTCCTCCACATCCTCATCCTCGTCGGCCCCCCGGCCGACCAGCTCGTCATCATCGTCAGCCGCCGGACCGACCAGTTCGTCGTCGTCGACGGTCGAATCGTCCTCGGTTGTCTCGTCCTCGTCGAGCCGGGTGAACTCCACCTGCACCCGCCCGGCGCCCAGCTCCGGATAGGTCCACCGGGCCCGCTCACCGGACAGGTCGAACTCCACCCCGTCCTCGTCCGCCGCGAGCACCCGGCCGGTCACCTGTCGCTCGGTGGCCGGCACCGCGCCGGCCCGGGGCTCTGCGTCGCGCTGTGCCGGCGCCCCGGCGGTGACCTTCGCGGTCACCTTCACCAACCGGCCGACGTTGCGGCGCCAGTGCCGGGGCAGGGTGAGCGGGCGGTCCACGCCCGGGGAGCTGACCTCCAGCTGGTATTCCCCGGCGACCAGGTCGCCACCGGTCTCCTCGGCCCGGTCCAGCGCCTTGGAGACGCTGCGGGACACGTCCGCGACGGCGTCCAGGCTGACTCCCGCGTCACCGTCGACAATGACCCGCACGACGTGTCGCCGGCCGGCCCGCGACACCGACAGGTCCTCCAGGTCGTAGCCGGCATCCGCGATCACCGGCTCGATCACGGCCCGCAACCGCTGCCGGCGGGCGGAGAGATCGCCACGCGGTCGGTCCCCGCTCCGCGGGCCGGCCGTGGACCGACCGGACGCGCGACCACGCTGCGTCATCTCGACACCCCTCCTGATCTCCCGCCCACCTTGCGGCGACCAAAGCAGCACGCCCCCGGGCTGAATCGCGCCCGGCGGCTGCGCAGAGCGTAACGCGCGGAGCCGGTGCCGGCCCGGTCGGCGCACCGACTCGTCGTCGCCGGTCGGATCGGAGGCCCACCGTGGCTGATCGAGGCTCTCGTCGCGGTTCGGCCGGCTCCGTGGCGCAGCTTCGATCACGACGATCGGAGAGGCAGCCCCCCGCGGCCAGTGGCGGATGGTGTTGACTGGCTGGGTGCGCGTGGACGAGACAGCCCGGACGGACGATCTGGCCCGCTTCTCCCGACGTCGGGTGCTGCGCGGGGCGGCCTTGCTGGCCCTGACCGTCGGCGCCGGATCGGCGACCGGATGCGGTCTGCTGGACGACGACCCGGCACCCGAGCCGACGCCGGACGCGCTGCTGCCGCTGCTCGCCGAGGCGCTCGACCTGGCCGGACGGCACGAGACGGCCGCCGCGGCGTTCGGCGCCCTCGCCGCCCGGCTTGGCCCGATCGCCGAGACGCACCGCGCGCACGCCGACGAGTTGGCCAGGCTCACCGGGACCCCACCGCCGAGCGGCGGTCCGAGCGGGACGCCCACCCCGGCACCGCCAGCCGGCTCCGCCGCCGCGGCCCTCGCCGACCTGCGGGCCGCCGAGCAGCGGGCCCGTTCCACGGCGGCGGAGGCGTGCCTGGCCGCGCCGGCGGACCGGGCGGCTCTGGTCGGCTCGATCGCCGCCGCGCGCGCCTGCCACGCGGAGGTGCTGCGGTGAGCGAGCAGATGGCGGCGGCACTCGCCGCCGAGCAGGCGGCCATCTTCGCGTACGGGATACTCGGGGTACGGCTGACCGGGTCGCTGGCCAGCGAGGCACGGGCCGCCGAGAAGGTCCACCGGGACCGGCGGGACCAGATCGTGCTGCGGTTGGCCGGGCGGAACGCGACAGCGCCCCCCGCACCGGCCGGCTACGCCCTGCCGTTCCCCGTCACCGACCGGGCGAGCGCGTTGCGGCTGGCGGTGGAGGTGGAGGACCGGACGGCCGCGGTCTGGCGGTCCGCCCTGCCCGCCACCAGCGGGGACGAGCGCCGGCAGGCGCTGGATGGGTTGACCGAGTCCGCCGTCCGGGCCGTCAAGTGGCGCCGGGCCGCCGATTCGGCCCCGCTGACCCTTCCTTACCCCGGCCGCCCGGCTTGACGGCAGCGGCCGCTTCTCCTGCGTTCCGCATGGAAGGGTCCTTCTCGGAGCGCCCGGAAGGACTCCGCGAGTGCCGCCAGTTCGGCACCGCGATCATCTTCGCGTACGACGAGGGTTGCCGCCGGACCTGGCCGGTGCAGGCGCCGTACCCGTTCGCCGTGCCGTGGTCGGTACTCGCGGTCCCTGTGGTGGTGCCGCTGGGCACACCCCCCGCGCGGGAGCCGGGGGTGTGCCGACCGGCATCAGCCGGCACACTGGAGCGCATGTCGCCGCTCGGAAGGTTGGCCCGCCGGCTCGGGCACGAAGGCTGGTTCGCCGCGGCGGCCCGGCTGCTGGTTCCCGCCGACCGGTTCGTCGGCAAGCTCACCCGGGGGCGGGTGCTCGCCCTCGGCCTGATCCCGTCTTTGATCCTCACCACCACCGGCCGTCGCTCCGGCAAGCCACGCAGCAACCCCCTGCTGTACGTGCCGGATGGTGACGCCTACATCGTAGTCGGCTCCAACTGGGGTCAGGCGCATCAGCCCGCGTGGGCGTTGAACCTGCTCGCCGACCCGGCTGCCACGGTCACCGCGAAGGGCGTCGTGGTGCCGGTACGCGCCCGGGTGGCCACGGGTGCCGAGCGGGATCGCCTGTGGCGCAAGCTGGTCGCCGAGTGGCCGCCGTACGAGACGTACGTCCGCCGGGCCGGCGGCAGGGAGATCCGGGTGTTCCGACTGGAGCCGGTGCAGGACGCCCTTGGCGCAGCCAGCCTCGGTGGTGACCGCCCGACGCCGGCCGGCTGACGTGCCGTCCCGGCTCAGCCGACTATGCCGACGCCGATCAGCCGGCCGACCAGATAGGTGACCGCGGTGGCGGCGGCGCCGAGCAGCAGCTGTCGCGTCCCGCTGACCCACCACCTCCGGTTGGTGAACCGGGCCACGACGGCGCCGGCCGTGAACAGGCCGACCCCGCCGACCGCCAGCGCCAACCACAGGCTGGTGAAGCCGACCAGGTAGGTCAGCAGCGGGACCAGCGCACCGATCGAGAAGCAGAGCAGCGAGGAGAACGCGGCGGTCCACGGGCTCGGCTGCTCGTCCGGGTCCACGCCCAGTTCCTCGCGAATGTGGACGCGCAGCGCCTCGTCGGGATTGCTCCGGACCGCGTTCGCCACCTGCTCGGCCAGGTCCCTGGGCAGTCCCCGGCTCACCCAGGCGGCGGCGAGTTCGCGCGCCTCAGCCTCGGGATGGCGTTCCAGTTCCCGGCGCTCCTTGGCGACCTCGGCGGCCAGTTGTTCGTTCGCCGCCTTGACGCTTGTGTACTCGCCGAGACCCATCGAGATCGCGCCGGCCACCAGACCGGCGACGCCAGTCAGCACGATGGTCCTGGGCGCCACCCCACCGCCACCCACCCCGGCGATCAGGGCGATATTGGTGACCAGGCCGTCCATCGCGCCGAACACGGCGGGCCGCAACCATCCACCCGACACGTCCGCGTGGTGCGCCTCGCGCAGCGCCGCCGGCGTCTCGGTCATGGCAGGGTGAGGATCTCGTGACCGTCCTCGGTAACCACGATCGTGTGCTCGAACTGGGCCGTCCACCTGCGGTCCTTCGTGACCACCGTCCAGCCGTCAGCCCAGATGTCGTACTCGTGGGTGCCGAGGGTGATCATCGGCTCGATGGTGAAGGTCATCCCCGGTTCCATCACATCCGTGGGCCGAGGGCTGTCGTAGTGCGGGATGTAGAGCCCGCTGTGGAAGGCCTCCCCGATGCCGTGGCCGGTGAAGTCGCGGACGACGCCGTACCCGAACCGCTTGGCGTACGACTCGATCACCCGGCCGATGACGTTGATCTGCCGTCCCGGAACGACTGCCCGGATCCCGCGCATCATGGCCTCGTGGGTGCGCTCCACCAGCAGGCGGGCCTCCTCGTCGACATCGCCCACGCAGAACGTGGCATCCGTGTCTCCGTGCACCCCGTCGATGTACGCCGTCACGTCGACGTTGACGATGTCGCCGTCGGAGAGCACCGTCGAGTCGGGGATGCCGTGGCAGATCACCTCGTTGAGGCTGGTGCAGCAGGACTTCGGGAAGCCCTTGTAGCCCAGCGTCGACGGGTAGGCGCCGTGGTCGACGAGAAACTCGTGCACCACCCGGTCGATCTCGTCGGTGGTGACGCCGGGCTTGCAGTGCTCCCCGGCGAGCTGGGTCGCCCGCGCCGCGAGCCGGCCGGCGACCCGCATCTTCTCGATCGTCTCCGATGTCTGCACATGCGAGCCACGCCACGGCCGCGGCTGCTTGCGGCCGACGTATTCAGGACGGACGATCTCGGGCGGCACGGCTCGCCACGGGGACAGCGTGCCGGGGGTGAGCGGCGCACGGACGGTCATGGTTCCAGCCTATCGCCGTTGGATGACTGTCCCGCGCCTCGGTGGCCCACGTCGCCAACCGCCTCGTGGCCGGCACCACACCGCCGCCGTGGCCTTGTTGCTCCTCCTGTCAGCCTGTGCCATCGTTGGCCCGTGGATCACGAGGATCCGGACTCCTACTTCGCCGCCACCACCGAGGTGGAAGGCGATCACCTGCGTGTGGTCGTCTCCGGTGAGGTCGACCTGTCCACGGCCGACAGCATGGTGCGGGCCGCCACCCTCGACGGAGCCCGGCGGCTCACCCTCGACCTGCGTACGGTGACGTTCTTCGACTCGGCGGCGGTGCAGGCGGTGGTCCGGCTCGCCGAGCGGTTCCCCAGCCGGCTGGACGTACTGCCGTCCCGTCAGGTACGCCGCGTACTCGACATTTCGGGCCTGGGCGAACAGCCCTGGATCCGCCCCACCTGACCCCCCATCCTCGCGTCGATCTAGGGCAGATGGTCGTGAGTTGATCTCTAATCACGACCATCTGCCCTAGATCGACGGGGTCAGGGGTGGGGGGTGGGGGTGGGGTAACGGGGGTTTAGGGGCGTTGGGTTAGCTGGCGGCGCAGGGTGACCGTGGTGCCGTGGGGGGTGGGGCGCACGGCCAACTCGGCCAGTGCCTCGATCAACGCCAGTCCGCGACCACGGAAGCCGGAACTGGTCGCCTCCCGCCACTGGCCGCTGTCCCGGACGGTGGCCTCCAGCACCCCGTCGGTCAGGGCGAGCGCCACCTCGATGAACGGTTCCCGCGGCGTCCGCGGGTGCTCGATCGCGTTCGCCGCGGCCTCGGACACCGCGACGGTCACGTCGAACCGGTCCGCCTCGTCCACGTCGTGCGCGATGAGGAAGTCCTCCAGCCGGCGGCGCAGTACGGTGAGCCGGGTCGGTTCCGCCGGCAGCCGCAGCGCCAACCGGTCCGGGTCGGCGAGTTCGACGGCGAGCAGGGCTACGTCGTCCCGCCGCCGCCAACCGGCCACCTGGTCGAGCAGCCGGCCGACCAGGTCCTCCACGTGGTCGAACGGCCCACTGGCGGCGGACCGCAGCCACTCGATGCCCCCGTCGATGCCGCTGCGCCGGTCTTCGATCAGGCCATCGGTGTAGAGCAGCAGCCGCGTTCCCGTCTCCAGGCGCACCTCCCGGGTGGAGTACGCCGTCTCCGGCAACGCGCCGATCGGCGGTCCGAGCGCCCGGTCGTACAGGTAGCCGACGCCGCCCTCGGGCGCGATGACAAGCGGCGCCGGGTGGCCGCCGCTGGCGTACCGGATCAGTCCGCGGCCGGGGTCGAGGAACAGGCAGGCGACGGTGGCGAAGGACCTGCGGCCACCCGAGGTGACCAGCCGGTTGAGCCGGCTCAACGCCTGGCCCGGGTCGAAACCCTCCAGCAGGTACGCCCGAAGCGCGTTGCGCAACTGGCCCATCGAGGCCGCAGCCACGACACCCTTGCCCACGACGTCTCCGATGACCATCGCGAGACCGCCCCCTGGTACGACGACCACGTCGTACCAGTCACCCCCCACCTCGATGTCGGCGGTGCCCGGCAGGTAGCGGCTGGCCAGAATCGTCCCCGGCACCCGGGGCAGCGACTCGGGCAGCAGGCTGTGCTGCAGGGTGGTGGCGATCTGGTGCTCGGTCTCGTAGAGCCGCGCGTTCTCCAGCCGCACGCCGACCAGCCGGGCCAACTGGGCCAGCGCCGCGTCCTCGGCATCGGTGTTGCCGCCCGGACGGGACCACACCAGCAGTTCCCCGAGCCGTTCCCCGGCCGTGCCGGTCAGCGGCACCTCGATCGATCCGTCCGCGGGTGACTGGCCGCCGCCGTCCGCCTCGTACCGGGCACCCGGCACGCTGGCCACCACCCGGGCCGCTCGCACCAGTTCCTGGGCGTGCCGGGCGGCGACCCGCAGGACGTCCGCCGTGCTGCGGGCGGTGTTGATCGCCACGGCCGCGTCCGCGAGCCCCCGCATCCGCTGGATGATCTGGCCGCGCAACTGGCCCAACTCGACGTTGGCCCGGACCCGGGCCACCAGTTCCTGCCCAGAGAACGGCTTGACCAGGTAGTCGTCGGCTCCGGCGGCGAGCCCGGCCACCGCGTCGGAGGCACCGGCCCGGGCGGACAGCATGATGATCGGTACGTGCCGGGTGGCCGCCTCGGCCCGCAGCCGCCGGACCAGGCCCACCCCGTCCAGACGGGGCATCATGACGTCGGTCAGCACCAGGTCGAACGGGCTGCGCACGGCGGCCTCGAAGGCCGACACGCCGTCGGCCGCGGTGACCACGTCCCAGTACGGTGACAGCAGGCGGTTCACGTGGTCCCGCAGGTCGGCGTTGTCGTCGACCACGAGCACCCGCCCGGCCACCGAGTCGGTCGTCCGGCCGGCCACCTCCTCGGCGTCCACGTCCGGTTCCGCACCCAGCCACCAGGTGCTCTCCTCCAGGTAGAGGTCGGCTCGCCCCAACTCCGCGGGTGAGCCGTCGCCCACGGCGATCCGCTCCGGTGCCAGGTGGTCCGTGCCCAGCGGGACGGTGACGGTGAACACCGTTCCCCTGTCGAGCCGGCTGTGCACGTCGACCGAGCCGCCATGCAGCTCCGCCAGTTCGCGAACCAGGGCCAGGCCGATGCCGGTCCCCTCGTGGCTGCGGGACCGGGTGCCCGGCACCCGATGGAAGCGGTCGAAGATCTGCGGCAGCTCGACCGGGTCGATGCCCACTCCGGTGTCGGTCACGGTCAACGTCGCCCGGCCGTCGGCGGCCCGCAGCGCGACGGTGATCTCCCCGTCGAAGGTGAACTTCAGTGCGTTCGAGAGCAGGTTGAGAACGATCTTCTCCCACATCTCCCGGTCGACGAACACCGGCGCGGGCAGCGGCGGACAATCGACCCGGAGCCGCAGCCCGGCCCGCTCGGCCGCCGACCGGAAGGTGCTGGCCAGCCGCCGGGTGTAGTCGGCGAGATCGGTGGGTTGATAGCTGGCCGTGGCCCGGCCACTCTCCAGCCGGGAGAAGTCGAGCACCGTGTTGACCAGCTTGAGCAGGCGTACCGCGTTGCGGTGCATCATCGCCAACGGTTGCTCGTATCCCACCGGCAGGTCGGGATCGCCAAGCGCGGTCTCCAACGGGCCGAGGATCAGCGTCAGCGGCGTACGAAACTCGTGGCTGACGTTGGCGAAGAAGTTGGTCTTGGCCTGGTCCAGCGCGGCCAGTTCGGCGGCTCGTGCCCGCTCCTGCTCGTACGCCCGCTGGATGGCGAGCGCGTGCGAGATCTGCCCCGCCACCAGGTCGATGAAGGCCAGGTATTCCGGGGTGAGGGCGAGCCAGACGCTGCTGCCCACCACGAGGGCACCGGCGACGCCCGCGGTGGTGGTGATCGGCACCACCACCGCCCGGTCGTTGGCGTCGTCCGGCACGGTCGACAGGAAGTCGGTGGCCGGCACGGCCCGCGAGGCACCCTCGGCGATCACCTCCGTCAGCGCCACCGGCACGCCGGAATGCAGGTCGGCGGGCCCGACCCGGTCGAGAGCGGCAAGTGTCGGTTCGCCCGACGCCTCGTCACGGAGATAGATCAACGTGTACGGGAGGTCGGCCCGGTGCCGCGCCAGCACCGTGGTCGCCGCCCGGGCCAGCTCGGATCCGCTGCCGAGTCCGGACAGCTCGGAGCCGAGGTCGGCCAGGGCACGCAGCCGGCGCTCACCGATCACCCGGCCGGTGGTCTCGCTGACGATGCAGTAGATCCCACCGACCGTGCCGTCAGCGACCCGGATCGGGTCGTAGGACACGTCGAAGTACGTCTCCTCCAGGAAGCCGTGCCGGTTCAACCGGAACAGGTGGTCGGTGCCGTGGAACGGCCGGCCGGTCCGCCGGATCTCGGCGAAGATCGGTTCGAGGAAGTCCCAGATCTCGGGCCAGAGCTGGCTCGCCGGCTGGCCCAGCGCGGCGGGATGTTTCACCCCGATCACCGGCATGTAGGCGTCGTTGTAGAGGGAGATGTGATCATCTCCCCAGAACAGGACGATCTGGGCGCTGGAGGCGAGCATCATCTCCGCCGACTGGCGAAGCTCGGGCGGCCACGTGGCGGGCGGACCCAACGCACTACCGGTCCAGTCGCGGTCGCGCAGCCGGCCGCCCATTTCGCCACCGGCGACGAACGCGGCGACGAGCCCGACCGGCACCGGCAAGCCGGCATCGGTGGGCGGATCGCTGTCGCTGGCCCTGCGGGCCGAATCCATGGAGCCTCCTGCGCGGACGGTGCCACCGGCGGCCGGCGCGACCCGTCCGTCGTGCGCCCCCTCCTACCCTGACCGCGCCGGAATTTAACCCCTCCAGGAAGAGCCCTAATCAACGCACAGCGGCAGCGAGGGCTCTTACTTCACAATGGGGTCACGTAGGCACCGGTGATTCCGCCGTCGACCACGAACTGGCTCGCGGTCATGAAGGACGAGTCGTCGCTGGCCAGGAAGGCCACCGCGGCGGCGATCTCAGCCGGCCGACCGAACCGACCCATGGGTACGTGCACCAGCCGGCGGGCGGCCCGCTCGGGATCCTTGGCGAACAGGTCGGTGAGCAGCGGCGTGGCGATCGGACCCGGACACAGCGCGTTGACCCGGATCCCCTGGCGGGCGAACTGGACGCCCAGCTCCCGGGTCATCGCGAGCACCCCACCCTTGCTCGCCGTGTACGCGATCTGCGAGGTGGCCGCCCCCATCAGCGCCACGAACGAGGCCGTGTTGATGATCGAACCGCCGCCGCCGCGGAGCATGTGCGGAATGACGTACCGGCAGCACAGGTAGACGCTCGTGGTGTTGACCCGGAGCACCCGCTCCCAGGCGTCCAGCTCCGTGTCCAGGATCGAGTCGTCCTCCGGCGGGGAGATGCCGGCGTTGTTGAAGGCGACGTCGATCCGCCCGTGCCGCGCGGCCACCCCGTCGAACAGGTCCCGCACCGCGGCCTCGTCGGTCACGTCGCAGGCGACGAACTCGCCCCCCACCTCCTCGGCCGCCGCCCGGCCGGCCTCGACCGCCACGTCGACGCAGACCACCCGGGCGCCCTCGACGGCCAGCCGGCGGGCGGTCGCCAGCCCGATGCCGCTGCCCGCCCCGGTGACCACGGCCACCCGGTCCGCCAACCGATCCCGCACCTCTACTCCTCCGTGGCGATGAAGACGTTCTTGACGTCGGTGAACGCGTGCAGCGCGTCCGGTCCCAGCTCGCGGCCGAACCCGGACCGCTTCATCCCGCCGAACGGCGTCCAGTAGCGCACCGACGAGTGCGAGTTGACGCTCAGCATGCCCGATTCGACCGCGCGGGCCACCCGCAAGGCTCGGCCCACGTCCCGGGTCCAGATCGAGCCGGAGAGGCCGTACTCGGTGTCGTTGGCCAACGCCACGGCCTGCGCCTCGTCGTCGAAGGGCAGCACCGACACCACCGGACCGAAGATCTCCTCGCGCCAGTGCCGGTCGGCGGTCGAATCGGCCAGCAGCACCGTCGGGGCGTACCAGAAGCCGGGCCCGTCGGGGCAGCTTCCGGTGTACGCGACGCGGGCGCCGGCCACCCGCTCCGCGACCGCCGCCCGTCGCGCCGCGGAGATCAACGGTCCCATCTCGGCGGACTCCCGGGCCGGGTCCTCCACCCGGAACGCCCGCACCGCGGGCTCCAGCAGCTCCAGGAAGCGGTCGTGGACCGAGCGCTCGACCAGGATCCGGGACCGGGCGCAGCAGTCCTGGCCGGCGTTGTCGAACACCGCGTACGGCGCGCTGGCAGCCGCCCGCTCCAGGTCGGCGTCCGCGAAGACCAGGTTCGCGCTCTTCCCGCCCAGCTCCAGGGTGACCCGCTTCACCTGGTCGGCGCAGCCCGCCATGATCCGGGTGCCGACCTCGGTGGACCCGGTGAAACACACCTTCCGCACCGCCGGATGCTCGACGAAGCGGCGGCCCACCACGTCACCGGCGCCCGGCAGCACGGTGAACACGTCCGGCGGCAACCCGGCCTCAACCGCCAGTTCGGCGAGCCGGATGGCCGTCAGCGGAGTGCGCTCGGCGGGCTTGAGCACCACCGTGTTGCCGGCGGCCAACGCCGGGGCGAACCCCCAGGCGGCGATCGGCATCGGGAAGTTCCACGGCACGATCACCCCGACCACGCCGAGCGGCTCGTGGAAGGTGACATCCAGCCCGCCGGACACCGGGATCTGCCGCCCGGTCAGGCGTTCCGGCGCACCCGCGTAATAGTCCAGCACGTCGCGGACGTTGCCAGCCTCCCAGCGGGCGTTGCCGATGGTGTGCCCGCTGTTGCGTACCTCCAGGGTGGCCAGCTCCTCGCGGTGCTCGTCCACCACGGCGGCGAACCGGCGCAGCAGCCGGGCCCGGTCGCCCGGCGCCACCTCCCGCCACGCCGGGTAGGCGGTGGCGGCCCGGTCGATCGCGGCGTCGGCCCCATCGGCGGTGGTGGCCGGCACCGTGGCGAGCAGCTCGCCGGTGGCCGGGTTCAGGATCTCGGTGCCACCGGCCGGTCCGCCGCCTCCCCGCTCAGAGGCGTTCGAAGCCACGAACCAGTTCCCAGTCGGTGACCGCCGCGTCGAACGCGGCCAGCTCGACCCGCGCGTTGTTGGCGTAGTGCTCCGCCACCTCGTCGCCGAACGCGGCCGGCACCAGCGGCGACTCCGTCCAGCTGGTCAGTGCCTCGCGCAGCGTCGCCGGCACCCGGGGCGCCTCCGGGTCGGTGTAGGCGTTGCCCGCGCACTCCGGCTCCAGGTCAAGTTCCTCCTCGATGCCCCGCACGGCGCCGGCCACCAGGGCGGCGAGCGCCAGGTACGGGTTGACGTCCGCACCCGGCACCCGGTTCTCCACCCGGGTGCTGGCCCCGTGCCCCACCACCCGCAACGCGCAGGTGCGGTTGTCGATGCCCCAGCGCAGTGCGGTCGGCGCGAACGATCCGGGCTGGTAGCGCTTGTACGAGTTGACGTTCGGCGCCGAGAACAGGCTGAACTCGCGCATGGTGGCGAGCAGTCCGGCCAGCACCCGCTGACCGGTGGTCGACAGTCCGCCCGGCCCGTCGCCCGCCATGGCCGACTCCCCGTCAGCGGTACGCAGCGAGAAGTGGATGTGGCAGGAGTTGCCCTCGCGTTCGTTCGGCTTGGCCATGAACGTGATCGACATGCCCTCCTGGGCGGCGATCTCCTTGGCCCCGTTCTTGTAGATGACGTGGTTGTCGGCGCTGGTCACCGCGTCGTCGTAGCGGAACCCGATCTCGTGCTGGCCGAGGTTGCACTCGCCCTTGGCGCTCTCCGGGGTGAGGCCGGCGCCGGCCATCTCGACCCGGATCCGGCGCAGCAGCGGCTCCACCCGAGCGGTGCCGAGCAGCGAGTAGTCCACGTTGTACAGGTTGCTGGGGGTGAGGTCGCGGTAGCCACGCCGCTGAGCGTCCTCGTACGAGTCGCGGTAGAGCACGAACTCCAGCTCGGTGCCCGCGTACGCGGTGAGGCCGTGCCGGGCGAGCCGGTCGAGTTGGCCGCGGAGGATCTGCCGGGGCGAGGCGGCGACCGGACCGGAGCCGTCCAGCCATTCCAGGTCGGCCAGTAGCAGCGCGCTGCCCGGCTGCCACGGCACCCGGCGCAGGGTCGCCAGGTCGGGGCGCATGGCGAAGTCGCCGTAGCCGCGTTCCCAGCTCGACATCGGATAACCGTCGACCGTGTTCATGTCGACGTCGACGGCGAGCAGGTAGTTGCACCCCTCGGCGCCGTTGCGGACCACCTCGTCGAGGAAGAACGGCGCGTGGAACCGCTTGCCCTGCAATCGGCCCTGCATGTCGGTAAGCGCGAGGACCACCGTGTCAATCTCTCCGGCGGCCACTGCGACCCGTAGTTCCTCCATGCTCAGCGGCGGGCCGGCCGCGGGCATGGTCATCGGCGCTTTCCCATGCAGCAGGTCTACCCGCCGGTTCGGGGCCCGTCAATCCCGGGGGCCCGGTTGCTAACCTGCGACGGTGAGCGAACACGCCGCGAATGTGGCACACCGAGCCGAGCGCTGGCCCGGTGCCGTCCCGGTGAGCCGGTTTCCGTACCTGCTCGGCATGGCCTACCTGCTCGGAGCGATCGGCAACCTGGCGATCGCCGCGATGCACACGGGCGACTGGGCGGGCCTGCTCGACCCGAGCCTGGGACGCTACGGCGACCCGAAGGACCATCTCACCCCGATCGGCCCGAACTCGCTGTGGAACCCGCTGACCTGGCTTTTCGGGCTGGCGCACACGGCGGCCCTGTTCGTCGTCCCGCTCGCTGTCGTCGCGGTCGTCGCGGGCGCGGCGTATGCCTTCGATCCGGCCCTGCGCACCGACCGGCCGGCGCTACGCCGACTCCTGGTGGGCACGGCGATCGGGGTCGCGCTGCTGGCGGTCAGTCTGTCTCCGTACGGTCGGCAGCTTCAGCACTGGCTGCTGGACTGACCTCGTCGGTGGGCTGGTCGACGGTGCGGCGCGGACCGGTGAACCAGTGCCGCGCCGACGCGTACCACCAGATCGCCACCCCGGCGAGCACGCCGCCCACCGCGATCGGCGCGTAGTTCACCGAGGACCAGGTGAAGTCCGGGTTGCCCGGCACCCCGGCCGGCACGATCGGCAGCACGAAGTAGATCGAGATGATGGCGATCTCGACGACCGCGATCCAGCCCAGCAGCTTGTACCTGCGGCCCAGGTTCCACGGGCCGGGCCGGAACGCGTCACCCATCCGCAGCCGCAGCGCGATCGGGATGAGGAAGGACAGGTACAGACCAATCACCGCGACCGACACGACGGCGTAGAAGGCGACCGGCACCCCGGCCGGGCTGCTGTAGAGCGCGGGCAGGGTGAGTACCAGCCCGGCCAGCGTGGTGCCGATGATCGCGTTGCGCGGCGTGCCGTTGCGGTTGACCTTCGACCACAGCCGCCAGCCCGGCACCGCGCCGTCCCGGCTGAACGCGTACGTCATCCGGGAGGTGCTGGTGACGCAGCTCGCCCCGCAGAAGAACTGGCCGATCGTCGAGATGATGATGACGACCTTGAAGAAGAACGGGGTGAGCGCGCTCTCGAAGATCGCCCCGGAGAAGCCGCCAGCCTCGTTGACGGCGTCCACGTCGGTGGCCGCGAAGAGGAAGGCGAGCAGCAGGATCCAGCCGCCGATCGCCGAGTAGAAGATCGATTGCCACAGTCCCCGGGCGGCGCTCAGCGAGGCGCCCCGGGTCTCCTCGGAGACGTGCGCGCAGGCGTCGAAGCCGGTGATCGTGTACTGGGTGAGCAGGAAACCCAGCGGCAACACGTAGATCCAGAAGGTCCAGCCGCTGGTGGCGCCGTCGGCGAACCCCGAGTTGTTGAACCGCTCGGTGAAGACGAACTCGAAGCTCTGGTGGCGGTCGGGCACCAGGATGAGGATCAGCACCACGGCGGCGGCGCCGGCGACGTGCCACCAGACCGAGACGTTCTGCAGCAGGTTGATGATCCGATGCCCGTAGATGTTGATCAACCCGTGTGCCGCCAGGATCAGCACGAAGAGCAGGAACGTCTGGCGCAGCGTGCCGTCCCAGCCGTCGACCGTGGCGGTCAGGGTCAGGTTGAGGAAGGTGGCGCAGCCATAGTCCACGGACGCGGTCACCGCGACAAGGCCGATCAGGTTGAGCCAGCCGGTGAACCAGCCGTGCACCGGCCGGCCCATCTTCGCCGCCCACCAGTAGATCCCACCGGCCGTCGGGTACGCGGAGACCAACTCGCTCAGGGTGAACCCGATGATCAGGATGAACAGCGAGATCAGCGGCCAGCCCCAGGAGACGGCGACCGGTCCCCCGTTGTTCCACGCCTGGCCGAAGGTGGTGAAGCAGCCGGCCAGGATCGAGATGATGGAGAACGAGATGGCGAAGTTGGAGAAGCCGCTCCAGGTCCGCCGCAGCTCCTGCTTGTAGCCGAGTTCGGCGAGCCGGCGGCTGTCGTCATCGGCCGGCGGACCGGCGGTTTCCGCTGGCCTGGTGGTCACGGCGCACCTCCAACTCAACCGGGGTGATGCAGTCTCCACCCATCGATCAACAATGGTCAATCCCCTGATCGGGTTCGGCGCCGGCAGCCCACGCGGAACACTGCCGCCCGACGTGGGCGCGGTCAGCCGAGCCGGGCCAGTTCCTCGGCGGTGAGCCGGATGGCCCCGGCCGCGACGTTCTGCTCCAGATGGTCTGGGTCGCCCGTGCCGGGAATCGCCAGCACGTGCCTTCCCCGATGCAGGGTCCAGGCCAGGCGTACCTGATGGGGGGTCACGGCGTGCGCGGCCGCGACGGCGCGGACCGCCTCGTCATGGTCGGTGCCGGCGCCCGCCTCCCGGCGCGCGCCGGCGATGGCGAAGAACGGCACGTACGCCACCCCGCGCTCGCCACAGATCCGCAGCAGCTCGTCGTCGCCTCGGTTGTTGTCAAGCGCGTAGGTGTTCTGCACGCAGACGACGGGGGCGACGGCCCCCGCCTCGTCGAGGTGGTCGGCGCGGACGTTGGACAGGCCGAGGTGCCGGATCAGTCCGGCGTCCCGCAGCTCCGCGAGGGCTCCGAACCGCTCCGCCACCGAGTCGCGGCCCCGCCGCTTCACGATCCGCAGGTTGACCACATCAAGGTGGTCGCGGCCGAGCCGGCGTAGGTTCTCCTCCACCTGCGCGCGCAGTTCCGCCGGGGTGTCGGCCTCGACCACCCCGCCCGCCGGGTCCACCGCGAAGCCGACCTTGGTGGCGATGACCAGCTCGTCCGGGTACGGCGCGAGGGCGCGCCGGATGAGGTCGGTCGCGTACCGCGGGCTGCCGGTGCCGACCCCCAGGGTGCCGCCCGGGGAGACGTAGAAGGCGGCGGTGTCGATGTGGTTGACGCCCAGGTCGAGAGCCCGACGCAGCACCCGCACGGCGCGTGCCGGGTCCGGATCGGCGGTGAGTCGCATCGAGCCGAAACCCATCCGGTTGGCGGTGCGGTCGCCGAGGCTCCAGGTGCCCGCGGCGGCCGCGGTGATCTTGTCGGTAGGCATCCGGCGAGGGTAGGAGACAGCCTCTGAGCTGCGCAGTCGGTCAAGCGCCCGATACCGGTACGCCCCGATCACTGCTAGTTTTATCGTGCCAGGTCAACGCTTTGATGATCGCGATACGATCGTCGACCGTGGAGGACGCCGCGCTGTCGAAACCAACCCATCAGCCAGTCGAGCTGCGGATCGGAACACCGGAACGGGCCCGCGCCGAGGACGCCCTGGCCGAGCATCTCGCGGCCAAACGGATCGACCCCGCCGAGTTCGAGCGGCGGGTGGCGGCGTGCCGGGCGGCGGGCACCCGATCGGAACTGATGGCGCTGTTCGCCGACCTGCCCGCACCCCATCCCTCGTTTGCCGAGCCCTCCGACGGCACGGCCCCGGGGACGGAGGCGACCAAGCCGACCAGCAGCGACTCGAAGCTCTGGAACAACGTGGTGTTCTACGGGCTGCTGCTGTTCTATTCGTGGCTGACGCTGAACGCGGTCGCGATATGGGGCTGGTGGGCGCTTCTCGTCATGCCGGTGGCGCTGGCGGTCGTCTCCCTCATCGGTGCCTGGATCGTCGTCCTGGTGCGCACCAGGCGTCGCGGCGGTCGCTGACCACCGCGACCGGCCGCACCGGCGCTCGGCATGCGGCATCTCGCGGGTTGACGGGACAGGATCCCGCGACATGCCGCACACCGAGTCGATCACGTGACCGGGTGGGCGGCGGCGTCGAGCGGTTGCCGGGCCGCGGTGCGGCGCCGGGCGGCCGGCGGCGTCGCTATCATGTCGTGGTCGCCGGCTCGTCCAGGTCGACAGTGAGGCCCGGCGCGGCCACCGACACCGGCCCGTCGTACGCCTGCCGCGCGGCGGTGAGTAGCGTCTCCGGATCCGTACCCGGCCAGCGATGGGCCAGCACCACCCGGCGTGCTCCCGCCTCGGCCGCGTACCGGCCCACCTCGGCGGCTGTGGACAGGTAACCGGCGTGCCGCTCCGGCATCTCGTCCGCGTACGTCGCCTCCGCGATCAGCAGGTCGACATCCCGGGCCAGAACAACCAGGTCGGGACTCGGGCCGGTGTCACCGGTCCAGGCCACCGTCGACCCGTCCGCCTCGAACCGCACCCCCGCGTTCGGCACCCAGTGCGGCAGCGACCAGGTCGTGGCGCGCAGCCCACCAACCGACAACTCCGCACCGGGTTCGAACTCCCGCAGCTCGTACGCGGGGTCGAGCATCCCCGGCTCGTCGATGGCGAGCAGGGGGCCCAGGCTGCCCACGGGGGCGTACACGGGAAGGGCCGGACCGGAGCGGTCGGTGAGCACCCGGACGCGTAGCAACGGCTGGAGGTCCGCGCAGTGGTCGGGGTGGCCGTGGCTGACGTAGACGGCGTCGATGCCGGCGGCCGGCATCCGGGCCTGCAGGCCAGCGAGCGTGCCGTAGCCCGGGTCGATCAGCACCCGCTGTCCACTGTGCTCGATCAGGAAGCCGCAACAGCCCTCGTCGGCGGTGGGAAACGCGCCCAGACCACCCAGCATGATCACCCGCATGCCGGGCAGCGTAGCCAGACCCGGCGGTCAGGTGAACACGAGCCCGAGCACCCAGACCACCGCGATGGCCAGCCCCGCCGACACCTCGATGAGCACGGCCAGGCCGGCCGCCTTCACCGCGTTCCAGGTCGACGGCCAGGCCAGCCCGGCGTCGCCGAGCCGGTGCAATTCGGCGAGGAAGATACCCACGACGAATCCGATGATCAGACCGACGAACGGGATCACGAAGAAACCGACAATGCCGAGCACCGCCCCGGCCAGCAGCGAGAGGTTCGGCACCCCGCTGCGTTTCAGACTGCGCCCCGGCAGCAGAAATTTGATCACTGTGCCGCCAACGGCCAGCACGGTCGCCGCGGCGAGCACCAACCACCGGCCGGGTCCGGCATCGGCGAGGATCGCCCAGATCAGCACGCCGCCCCAGCACAGCGGCAACGCCGGCAACCCGGGCACGATGATGCCCGCGAGGCCCAACACAATGGCCGCCCCTGCGACGAAGGTGGCCACGGCTTCGGTGTCGGTCAGTTCCACCCGGTCAGCCTGCCGCACCGGCGGCGGCGTGGCTACCGGACGGCGTCCCCGCGCCCCCCGCGCCCCCCGCGCGCCCCCGCGCGCCCCCGCGCGCCCCCGCGCGCCCCCGCGCCGATCTAGGGCAGATGGTCGCGAATAGAGGTTAACTAGCGACCATCTGCCCTAGATCGCGGGGAGGGTGGCCCGCGGGGGGCGGTTAGTCGGCGGACTCCAGGAGCATCGCGATGCCCTGGCCGACGCCGATGCACATGGTGGCCAGCGCGCGCGAGGCGCCTCGGCCGCACAACTCCGTGGCGGCGGTGAGGGCCAGCCGCGCGCCGCTGGCGCCGAGCGGGTGGCCCAACGCGATCGCGCCGCCGTTCGGGTTGACGTGCTCGGCGTCCTCCGGCAGGCCCAGTTGGCGCAGCACCGCGACGGACTGCGCGGCGAACGCCTCGTTCAGCTCGACCACGTCGACGTCGGCGAGACGCACGCCCAGCCGGTCGAGCAGCCGGCTCGTGGCCGGTACCGGCCCCATCCCCATGATCCGTGGCGGCACGCCGGCCGCCGCCGTGCCGGCGATCCGGGCCAGCGGCGTCAACCCGTACCGGGAGACCGCCGCCTCGCTCGCCACCAGCAGCGCCACCGCACCGTCGTTGACACCTGAGGAGTTGCCGGCGGTCACGGTGCCGCCCGCGCGGAACGGAGTCGGCAGTGCCGCCAGCTTCTCCAGCGACGTCTCCCGGGGGTGCTCGTCGACCTCCACGAGCCGGGTGCCGCGCCGCCCCTCCGGCACCTCCACCGGCATGATCTCCTCGGCCAGCCGGCCGTTCGCCTGTGCCTTGGCCGCCCGCTGCTGGGAACGAAGGGCGAACGCGTCCTGCGCGGCCCGATCGACGCCGAACTCGGCGGCCACGTTCTCCGCGGTCTCCGGCATCGAGTCCGTGCCCCAACCGGCCTTCATCAGTGGGTTGACCAGCCGCCAGCCGATCGTGGTATCGACAATCTCCGGGGTACGCGACCACGCCGCGCCCGCCTTCGGCGTCACGTACGGCGCGCGGGTCATGCTCTCCACGCCGCCGGCGACCACCAGGTCGGCCTCCCCGGCGACGATCGACCGAGCCGCCGTGGCCACCGCGTCCAGCCCCGAGCCGCACAGCCGGTTCACCGTGCTGCCGGGCACCTCCTCGGGCAGCCCGGCGAGCAGCGCGGCCATCCGGGCGACGTTGCGGTTGTCCTCACCGGCCTGGTTGGCACAGCCCAGCACCACATCGTCCACGGCCGCCCAGTCGACCGCCGGGTGCCGGGCAACCAGCTCACGGATCACCAGCGCGGCGAGGTCGTCGGGGCGGACGCCGGCAAGCGCGCCGCCGTACCGGCCGATCGGGGTGCGGACACCGGACACCAGGTACGCCGTGTTCATCGACCGATCCTCCGGGGGTGAGTGGACGCGGGGTGCGCGGACGAGGGGCGAGCCGGGACGGATCGCGCCAGGGCTCGCCGGCCAGGATAACCAACCCGATAGGTTGGGTCCGTGATCCAGTCGCCGTCCCGGTCGCGTACCAGGGTCACCTGGCAGCGGTACGTGGCGGCCGCTTCCGCGGTGTGCGCGGTCACCGGCGCGGTCGCGATCGTCGTCGCGGTGGTCGGCGGACCCGGGCCGGGCCTCTCCGGCTACGTGAGCGAGGCCGGCATCTCCAGCAGCCCGTACGCCGCCGTCTACCGGGGTGGCGTGTTCGGGTTGGCCGCCTGCCTGCTGATGCTCGCTGCCGCGCTGCCGGCCGCGCCCGCCGACGAGCTGCCGGGTGGCGCCGTCCTGGGAAGCCTGATGTCGAGCCGGCTACCGGCCGTGGTCAGGTCCGCCGCCCAACTCCCGGTCGTCCGGTTGATCATCGGACTGCTGACCGGGGCCCGGGCCGCGAGCGCGCTGCTCGTCGCGGGTGCCGTCGCCACCGCCGTCTCCGGGACGGTGAGCTGTTCCGACGGCTGCCCCCTGCCGCCGTACGACCGGGTCACCGTCGCGGACCTGGTGCACGGCGGGGCGAGCATCGCCGCGGTCGCCGCCTGCGTCTTCGCGATGCTGGCGGTGGCGCTGACGACGGTCGACCCGGTACGACTTCGGGTGTCCGTGACTGCCGCGGCGGTGGCACTGCCGCTGTCCGCGGCGGTCGGGCTGGCCATGCTCACCCAGGGCCGGGGCACCACCGTGGGCCTGCTGGAACGGCTACTGCTCGCCGACATCGTGTGGTGGGCGGTATGCCTCGCCACCGTACTTGCCCTGTCCCGGAGCCGGCCGTAAGGAGCGTCACGGTCACCGATCCTTCCCGTCCGGGGCGCGACCGGCGTATCGTCGGCCGGCGATGACAAACATCTGGGGCCTCACCGTGCGCCTGTACGTCGATCTGCGACGGCAGGCCAGCGGCGTCTGTCCGGGCGACCCGACCCGCTGACCGACGCCCACCCACGGCGGACCGAAGACACCTCCGCCGGCCAGCTCCCGTGGACCCCATCATGCTTACCGCGCTGCGCAGAATCCCCTTCTCCGTACAGATCCTCGCCGGCCTGCTGCTCGGCGTCGCCCTCGGCTACCTCGCCCGGTCCGGCGACGTCGGCTGGCTGTCCAGCACCCTGGACACCACCGGCAGCCTCTTCGTCCAACTCCTCAAGCTCGCCGTACCGCCGCTGGTCTTCACCGCGCTTGTGGTAAGCGTGGTCAGCCTGCGCGGGGTCGCGAACGCCGCCCGGCTGGCGCTGAAAACCCTGCTCTGGTTCGGCATCACCGCGCTGCTCGCGGTCGGTGTCGGCATCGGGCTCGGTCTGCTGCTCGACCCGGGCCGGGGGGTGAACCTGGACATCGCCGGCGCCAAGGCGCCGGAGCGGACCGGCTCGTGGACCGACTTCCTCACCGGCATCGTGCCGACCAACCCCGTCGGGGCGTTCGTCGAGGGCAACGTCCTGCAGATTGTCTTCCTGGCCATCGTCGCCGGAGTGGCGGCGCTGCTCGTCGGCCAGGCCGCCGAGCCGTTCGTGACCGTCAACAAGGCCGTCCTGGAGATCGT
Organism: Plantactinospora sp. GCM10030261; assembly: GCF_042666615.1. Classification (NCBI taxonomy): domain Bacteria; kingdom Bacillati; phylum Actinomycetota; class Actinomycetes; order Micromonosporales; family Micromonosporaceae; genus Plantactinospora; species Plantactinospora sp. GCM10030261. Next base: position 25,214 of record NZ_JBHTDD010000033.1, on the reverse strand, counting down.
GCAGAAGGCGTTGTGGTGGGTCATCCGGCTCGCCCCGCTCGGCACCCTCGGCCTCATCGGACACGCGGTCGACTCGTACGGCTGGGACCTGCTGGCGCCGCTCGCCCGCTTCACCACCGGCGTCTACGTCGGCTGCGCCATCGTGCTGTTCCTGATCTATCCGGCGGTGCTGGCCGTCGCCGGTCGGCTCAACCCGGTGCGCTTCTTCGCCGGCGCCTGGCCGGCGATCCAGCTCGGGTTCGTCTCCCGGTCCTCGGTGGGCACCATGCCGGTGACCCAGCGCTCGGTGGAGCGGCTCGGCGTGCCCCGGGAGTACGCGTCGTTCGCGGTGCCGTTCGGCGCCACCACCAAGATGGACGGTTGCGCGGCGGTGTACCCCGCGCTGGCGGCGATCTTCGTGGCCCAGGTGTTCGGCCTCTCCCTGCGCCCGGTGGACTACCTGTTGATCGCCTTCGTCTCGGTGGTCGGCTCGGCCGCCACCGCCGGACTCACCGGCGCGCTGGTGATGCTCACCCTCACCCTGAGCACGCTGGGTCTGCCGCTGGCCGGCGCCGGCCTGCTGCTGGCCATCGACCCGATCCTGGACATGATCCGGACCGCCACCAACGTCGCCGGCCAGGCGTTGGTGCCGACCGTGGTCGCCGCCCGCGAGGGGGTCCTCGACCGCACCGCGTACGACTCGGCCGGTCGCCGGGAGCCGGCCGAGCCGGCGTCCGCGCCGGAACCGGCCCGCGCGCCGGCACCCACCCCCGCCTGAACGTGCGGAAGGGGCCCTGACCCGGGGGCCCCTTCCAACGGTTCCCGCTACCGCCAAGGAGGCGTCCCGTGACTGTCCTGTTCCGCCCGCTCGACCTGCGCGCGGTGACCCTGCCGAACCGGGTCGCCATGGCGCCGATGTGCCAGTACAGCGCCGGTCCCGACGGGCTGCCGAACGAATGGCACCGCATCCACCTCGGCACCCGCGCCGTCGGCGGGACGGGCCTGGTGCTGACCGAGGCCACCGCGGTCCTGCCCGAGGGCCGGATCAGCCCGCAGGACACCGGACTCTGGTCGGGCGCGCACGTCGACGCCTGGCGACCGATCACCCACTTCATTGACGCCCAGGGCGCCGTACCGGCGGTGCAGCTCGCACACGCCGGCTTCAAGGCGTCGACGTACCGGCCGTGGGCACCGCGATCCGGCGGCGTGCCCGACACCGAGGGTGGCTGGACCCCGGTCGGCCCCGGCGACGAACCGTTCGTCCCGGCGTACCGGGTGCCGACCGCGCTCGACGCGGCCGGCATCGGCCGGGTGGTTTCGGCGTTCGCCGACGCGGCCGGCCGGGCGATGGACGCCGGCTTCGCGGCCGTCGAGATCCACGCCGCGCACGGTTACCTGCTGCACGAGTTCCTCTCCCCGCTGACCAACCATCGAAACGACGGGTACGGCGGTGACCAGGGTGGCCGGATGCGGCTGGCCCTGGAGGTGGCGCGGGCGGTGCGGGCCACGGTCGGCGACGACGTCCCGGTGCTCACCCGGATCTCGGCCACCGACTGGGTGGCGGGTGGCTGGACCGTGGACGACAGCGTGCTGCTGGCCAAGGAGTTGGCCGCCGCCGGGGTGGACCTCGTCGACTGCTCCTCGGGCGGGGCGGCCCCGCGGGCGGAGATTCCCATCGGGCCCGGCTACCAGGTGCCGCTCGCGGCCCGGGTCCGCCACGACGCCGGCGTTCTCACCGGCACGGTCGGACTGATCAGCGAACCAGAGCAGGCCGAGGAGATCGTCGCGTCCGGTCAGGCCGACCTGGTGCTGCTCGGCCGGGAGTTGCTACGCAACCCGTACTGGCCCCGGTACGCCGCAGCGCGGCTGGGGGCCGAGCCCGGCTGGCCCAGCCAGTACCTACGCGCCACCTGACCCGTCTCACCCGCCGCTAGCTCGTGGTCACCACTTTGGATCTTGGACGGATTCCGTCGTATTAGAACGGAATCTGTCCAAGATTTCGCCGACCGCCGGTTACGGCGGTCGCGGCGGTACGGCGGTCGCGGCGGTACGGCGGTCGCGGCGGTCAGCGACGGACGGCGGTTGCGGCGGTTGCGGCGGTTGCGGCGGTCAGCGGCGGTCGAGTTCGGACTCCAGGCGACGGATCAGGGTCTTACGCGCCCGGCCGCGACGTTCCACCCGCAGAGCGGCCCTGAGCTGAGCGGTGTCGAGGCGGCGGGCCAGGTCGATCGCCTCGGCCACCGTGAGGTCGGACAACATCTCGACCGACTTCCCGGAGGTGACGCCGCGGCGCGCCCGTTTCGCCGGTCCCGTGTTGGCGACGTACTGCCTGCCGGTCCTGGAGACCTGCCGCTTGCGGGTGTCGGTGGCGTGCCGTTCCTCCTCGGAAAGCCGTTCCCAGGCTCGCTTGGGCAGGTAACGACGGGTTTCGCCGTTCTGCCGGGCCCGGGACGCACCCTGCCTGGTCTGCCACCTCTCGTCTCCCCAGCGTTGCAGGGACCGCTGCCGCTCGTCCTTCGGTCCGACGAAGCCCCCGCCGCGCTTCTTGTACTCGTTGGTGAGCAGTTGCGACTTACGCGCCGACCACTGCCCCGGTCGGCCGCCCTTGTCGGAGGCCTTGATTTCCGCCTTGATCCGTTCCCGGAGGTCGGGCTTCGTGTACCGCGCCATGCCCGCCGTTACCCGGCCCGACGCGGCGTGAACGTCAAGCAGACCCTTCATCCAGCCCCAGGCCGGGCCGAGCCAGGCCGGGCCGAGCCAGGCCGACCAGGCCGGGCCGAGCCAGGCCGACCAGGCCGGGCCGAGCCGGGCCGAGCCGGGCCAGGCCGAGCCGAGCCGAGCCGAGCCGGGCCGAGCCGAGCCGGGCCGAGCCGAGCCGGGCCGGGCCGGGGTCACCCGGCGAGGTGACCCCAGTCATCCTGCAGCGTCCGCCACGGTCCCTGGGCGGCGACCCGGCCGCCGATCAGCACGACCACGTGGTCGGCCCGGTTCAGCGCGGCCCGCTTCGAGGTCGAGCCCACCACCGTCACCCCGTGGTCCCGCAGCGCCCGCCACAGGTCCAGCTCGGTCGTGACGTCGAGGGCGGACGACACGTCGTCGGCGATCAGCAGTTCGGTACGCGGTGCCAGCGCCCGGGCCAGGGCGAGTCGCTGCAACTGCCCACCGGAGAGCCGGGTGCCCTTGTGCCCGATCATCAAACCGAGTCCGCCACCGGCCGCCCCGCCACCCGCGGCGGCGAGGTCGTGGTCGAGTTGCGCGGTCGACACGGCGCCACCCGCGTCCACCTCGTGCCCGAGCCGGATGTTGTCGGCCACCGTGCCGGACAGCACCCGGGGCAGCTGACCCACGTACCCCACCTGGTTGGGACGCAGGAACAGTTCCGGCTCGGTGACCGGCCGACCGTTCCAGCGCAGCGACCCGGTGTGGTGCACGATCCCGGCCAGCGCCCGCAGCAGCGACGACTTGCCCGACCCGACCGGGCCCACCACGAGCACGAGCTGCCCCCGTTCCACGGTCAGGTCAACGTCCCGTACGGCGACCGTCCCATCCTCGTGCACCGCTGTGAAGCCGGACAGTTCCAGCTTCCGCAGCGGATGCCGGGGCGCGACCGGCGGCGCGGGCGCCGTGCCGGTGACGATGTCGACGCCGGGCACCGCGGCCGCGTACCTCGCCACGCCTGTCATCGCCACCGTGCGCCTCGTCCACACGCGGGCCGACGGCAGTTGCGAAACCAGCGACGCGGTGGTCCAGGCGAACCAGCGCGCCGAACCGAGCACCGACACCGCGACGAGGGTGGCCCCGGCGGAGAGCGTCCCGGACAGGAACAGCACCCAGGCCCCGATCGGCAACAGTCCGCTCGTGACGGCCGGGGTCGACCGGGCCCACACCTGGATGGAGATCTCCCGCCGCTGCCGGTCGCTGCGGATCGTGTCGAGCCGGGCCAGGTGGGCCAGTACGGGTCGGGTCGCGCCGGCCAGTTTCACGGTGCGGGCCGCCGACAGCGACGACACCAGCGCGGTGGCGAAGCTGGCCCGCGCCGCCACAGTGGCCCGCGCCGACCGTTCGAGCTTCGGCCCGAACAGGGTCGCGGACAGACCGGAAAGCAGCATCGTGCCGACGAAGAACATCCCCGGCACCCACGAGCCGGAGACGACCGTCATCGACACGAGGACGATCAGGGCGATCGACTGGTCGATGATGTTGTCGGCGAGGATGACCACCCGCTCGGTGTCTCCGCCCTGGGCCACCACCTCGGCCGGGGTGTGCTTGCTGATCCGGCGCGGCCCGGTCTGCCCGTGCACCAGGCGCAGGCTGATCCGCAGCATCTGCCGCACCCACCAGTGCGGGAACAGGTATCCCGGGAAGTACGAGATCGGGATGGTGATCACCAGTGCCGCGGCGATGCCCACCGCCGGCCACAGCGGGTCGCCGAGCCCGTCGACCACGTCGGCCCACAGCCACGGCAGCACTGACCCGTCGAGCCCCAGCACCTGGAGGGCGGCGAAGACGGCGACCGCGGTCAGCCCGTACCGGGGATCGTTGACGGCCAACCGGAAGATCTCGCGCAGGGTCCGGGCGGGCGGCCGCTCGGGCAGCGGTGGCGGGTCGGCCTTGGCCGCGGCGGGGGCGCCGACCGGCACGTCGGGCAACGGCCGAGTGGCCGGCCGGTCCGGCTGGGATCCGCTGGTCAGGCCGTCCGCCAGCGACGACGTGCCGTCCGCGGCGCCGCCCGGCGCGTCGGTCGCCACGCCGCCCGCGGCCCCGCCGGCACCGACCGCGGCCCCGGTCCCGCCGGTCCCGACCGCGACCCCGGCCCCGCCGGTCCCGGCCGCGACCCCGGCCCCGGCCGCGACCCCGACGAGGTCACCGGCCGGGTACGCCTCGACCGAGCCGCTGGCCAGCAGCTCGGCGAACCGGGTCGAGGTGCGCAACGGTCCCACCTCGATGACCCGGCCGTCGGCGAGCACCACCACCTCGTCGCACCGGCGCACCGAGGAGAGCCGGTGCGCGATGACGATCCCGATCCGGTCGCGCAACAGCCGTTCGGTGGCCCGTTGCACCCGGGTCTCGGTCACCGGGTCCATCCGGGCGGTGGCCTCGTCAAGGATCACCACGTGCGGGTCACGGACCAGGATCCGGGCGAACGCCACGAGCTGCTCCTGGCCGGCTGAGAGTACGTACCCGCCGTCACCCAGCCTGGTCGCGATCCCGTCCGGCAGCTCCGCCACCCAGGAGTCCAGGCCCAGTTCGCGCAACGCCCCGGCGGCGGCGTCGAGCAGCTCCGGGTCGAACAGGGCGATGTTCTCGGCGAGGGTCCCGGCCAGGATCTCGGTCCGCTGCGGCACCACCGCGATCCACCGGCGAAGCCCCTCGACGTCGAGGTCGAGCAGGTCGACGCCGGCCAGCGACACCGTGCCGCGCGGCACCTCCACGGCCCGGGTGAGCACCTTGGTCAGGGTGGACTTGCCGGAGCCGGTCCGGCCGATCAGCGCGTACGAGCGGCCCCTGGCGAAGACCAGGTTGACATCGTGCAGGGCCGGTCCGCGCTCGCCGTCCGCCCCGGCCGCGGCGTAGCGGAAGGTCAGGCCCCGGATGACCAGGTCGCCGTCGCGCGGCTCCGCACCACCGACCGGCTCCTGGCGGGACGACTGGAGCAGTTGCACGCGGGCCCAGGCACCGAACGCGTACTGCATCTCGGGCACCATCCGGGCGCCGTGTTCGACGATCGCCCCGAAGCCGATGATGAGCAGCCAGACGGCGGTGAGCCGGGCGGCGTCGATTCGCCCGGTCGTCAGCGCCCAGACGCCGCCGAGCGCCACGGCCGCGATCCCGGTCCGCAGCACGCCGGCGGCGATGGCGGTGACCTTGCTCGACATGGCCCAGACGCGTTTGCCGCGGCCCAGCACCTCGCTGGCCCGGCGGGCGAACAGCCGCAGGACGTACGGCCGGGCCAGGCTCGTCCGCACGTCGTCCTGGCCGTGGATGGCCTCCTCCATCACCGCGGCGAGGTCGGACCAGGCCTCCTCCTCGTGCATCCGGGCGGGGCCGATCTTCCCGGTGGGTTTACGCAACCCCACCACCAGTACGGCGGTCAGCAGCACCATCCCGACGCCGGCCGGCCACCAGACGAACAGCGCGATGAGGATCGACAGGACACCGGCGGCCAGCATCTGGGCGAGCCGGACGCCCCGGTTCCGCAGCTCGCTGGCGACCTGGTATACGTCGTTGTCGATCCGGTCGAGCAGCTCGCCGACCGGGGTGGTCTCCAGGGTGGGCAGGTCCTGGCCGAGGGCCACCTTGCACAGCCGACGACGCACGTCGGCCGCCCAGTCCGCGGTCAGGCCGGCCGCGATCAGGCTCACCGCGAGGTCGGTCAGCACCGCCGCAACGAGGGCCACCGCGAGCAGCGTGAACAACGGCCAGGACCGGTGTACGAGCACCGGGCCGGCGGCCGCGGCGGCCGACGCCTGCCCGGCGGCACCCAGCAGGATCAGGCAGAGCATGACGCCGGTGCGGCGTGGCGACGTCGTCCAGAGGTCTCGGAACAGCCGCATGAAGGATCCCCCCGGAAACGATGGCGAGGTTCCAGCCTGGCCGGATGGGCCCGGACACTCAACGCATTTACGCCACCGGCAGAGTGGGGTGGGCAGGCGTTGGCCGCGCGCACCGGTTCACCCGTCGGTGGACCGGCTCGCCGAGTCGAGCGCCGCGCACCGGGCGGCGAGGAAGGCACGCTCGGCCGCGTTGTCGGTTTCCGCGATGGCCGTTCGGTAGGCGCGGACCGCTTCGTCCCGGCGGCCGAGCCGGCGCAGCAGGTCGGCTCGGATCGCGTGGATCAGGTGATAGCCGGGCAGGTCGAGCCGGTCCACCTCGGCCAGCGCCGCGGCCGGGCCTCGGACCTCGGCCAGCGCCACCGCCCGGTGTAGCGCCACCACCGGCCCCGGCGTGAGGGTCAGCAGATGGTCGTACAGCCGGAGGATCTGGGCCCAGTCGGTGCGCGAGGCTTCCGCGGCATCGGCGTGCACGGCCTGGATGGCGGCCTGGATCTGGTACGGCCCGGGCCGGTCGCGGCGCAGGCAGCGCCGGACGATGGCCTGGCCCTCGGCGATCAACTCCCGGTCCCACCGGTCCCGGTCCTGGTCGGCGAGGGGCACCAGGCCGCCGGCCGACGTGGTCCGCGCCGCCCGGCGGGACTGGATCAGCAGCATCAGCGCGAGCAGACCCAGCACCTCCGGCTCGTCGGGCATCAGGCCGGTCAGCAATCGGCCGAGCCGGATCGCCTCGGCGCACAGGTCCTCGCGGACGAGCAGGTCACCCGCGCTGGCCGTGTAACCCTCGTTGAAGATCAGGTATATGACGGCCAGCACCGAGGGGAGCCGGTCGGGCATCTCGGCCTCGCCGGGCACCCGGTACGGGATCCGGGCCGCCCGGATCTTTCGCTTTGCCCGTACCAACCGTTGCGCCATTGTCGCTTCGGGCACCAGGAAGGCGGCCGCGATCTCGGTGGTGGTCAGTCCGCCGAGCAGCCGCAGTGTCAGCGCGACCCGCGCGGTGGGGGCGAGCGCGGGGTGGCAACACGTGAAGATCAGCCGAAGCCGGTCGTCGGGCACCGCGTCCGCCCCCGTTCGGTCGCCGTCGACGCCCTCGATGTCCACGGTCCGGATGTCCGGGGTCGCGGCGGCGTCCGGTTCGTGCAGCAGCGCCGCCTGCGCGTGCCGGTCGGCTCGGGACGCCTCCCGGCGCAACCGGTCGATTGCCCGCTTCCGGGCGGTCACGATCAACCAGCCGGCCGGGCTGGGCGGCGGGCCGGTGACCGGCCACCGGCGGGCCGCCTCGGCGAAGGCGTCCTGGACGGCGTCCTCGGCGAGGTCCAGATCACCGAGGACGCGGGCCAGCACGGCCACCGCCCGGCCGTACTCGGTCCGGAACACCAGGTCGAGGTCCACCGGGTCGCCCCTCACTGGAACGGCCGCACCTCGATCGGCAGGGTGGTCGCCGCGGCGAGTTTTCCCGCCCAGTCCAGCGCCACGTCGAGATCCGGGACGTCGACCACGGTGAAGCCGCCGATGAACTCCTTGCCCTCGGCGTACGGACCGTCGGTGGTGAGGGCCTCGCCGTCGCGGACCCGGACCACGGTGCTCGCCTCCGGCTGGTGCAGCCCGCCGGAGAACACCCACACGCCGGCGTCCCGCAGCTGCCGGTCCACCTCGGACACGTCCCGCATCACCACCGCCATCTCGTCGTCCGGCAGCGGGCCACCGACCGGCTGCATCACGTTGAGCAGGTAACGGGCCATCGTCAACTCCTTGTCCTCGTCCTCTACCACGTACACGAACGGTCTCCACCCGATTCGACACCCCGTCGCGGATTCTCCCCACCCTCCGCCGGCGGTCGCGGGAAACAGTTGGCTGTCGACGTCGCGATTGGGCATGCTCGCCGCGTGCTGGAACTACGCGAACTCACGGTGGACGACTGGACGATCTGGCGGGAGCTGCGGTTGGCGGCCCTCGCGGAGGCACCGTACGCCTTCGGCTCCACGCTGGCGGACTGGCAGGGCGACGGTGACCGCGAGGAGCGGTGGCGCGGCCGGCTGGCCCTCCCCGGGTCGTACAACCTGGTTGCCGTGCTCGACGACCAGCCCGTCGGGATGGTGAGCGGGATCCCCGTTGACGGCGCCGACGGGATCGCGGAGTTGATCTCGATGTGGGTGAGCCCCGCGGGACGCGGCCGGGGAGTCGGCGTCCGGCTGGTCGAGGCGGTGGCCGACTGGGCCAGGCGGCGCGGGGCCCGGGTGCTGCGCCTGGCGGTGATGTCGGACAACGCGGCGGCCATCGCCCTCTACGAGCGCGCCGGCTTCCGGCACGACGCCCTGCTGGGCAGTTCCCCACCGAACAGTGCCAAACGCGAGGTGATCATGACCATGCCCCTTTCCCCGTCGATCTAGGGCAGATGGTCGTGACTGGATCTCCATTCATGACCATCTGCCCCAGATCGACGGGGCGAGGAGGGAGTTAGAACAGGACGGTGGCGAAGGTGCCGACCGGGCGGAAGCCGCACCGGGCGTACACCCGGCGGGCCGGGGCGTTGAAGTCGTTCACGTACAGGCTGACCGTCGGCGCGACCCGGGCCAACGCGTCCCGGACGACGGCGGCCATGGCGGCGGCGGCGATACCGCGGCCGCGCCAGGCCGGCGCCACCCACACTCCCTGCACCTGGGCGGTACGCCTGGTCACCACCGCCAGTTCCGCCTTGAACACCACCTCGCCGTCGACGATCCTGGCATAGGCGCGGCGTCCCCGGACCAACTCCATGACCCTGCGGCGGTAGCTGCGCCCGCCGTCGTCGGCCAGCGGTGACGTCCCCACCTCCTCGCTGTACATGGCCACTGCCGCCGGGAAGAGCAGGTCCACCTCGCCCGTGCGGACCAGCCGCACGGCCGGGTCCGGCGCGATCGGCGCCTCGGTCTCGGTGGCCAGCAGCGGCTGGTTGGGCCGGACATCCCGGGCCGGACCCCACGACGAGGACAACCGGTCCCACAGGCCGAGCACCGCGTCGGCCCGACCCACCAACGACGAGCAGGTCCGCTCCTCGCCCCCAAGTTGTTCGGCGAAGGCGTCGATCGCCGGCGGCGAGGCGAGCACCGGTGTCAGGTGCCCGCCGAGCCAGCACAGCGCCTCGACCTGGCGGCGGGAACCGTAGCCGAGGATCCGACCGTCGGCTCGCCACCACGACAGGCCGCGGGCGGCCACCCGCTCGGCGACCTGAGCCGCCGCGAAGGGGTCACGGTCCAGGATCCGCTCCACGGCCGATCGCTCGGCCTCCCCGAGTTGCCGCACCGGAACCGTCAGCACGCCTACCAGCCTGCCAGATCATCTGGCGGTCCGACCGGCCGACCGGCGCCCCGGGAGGGCTGCGTCAGAGCCCCTGGCCGGGCCTGCGGCGCGGCTTTCCACGGGCGCTAGCGCGCCGCGGCCACCTCGACGGTCGGCACCGGCCGGTGGCGCTCGGCCCACCGGCTCACCGGGGGCACGAGGGCACCGAGGGTGGCGAACAGGACACCGAGCACCAACCATCCCGGAAGTCCCCAGCCGACCGCCAGGGTGGTCACCACGACGGGCGCCAGCATGCTCCCGACCTGCATGCCCATCGCGTACGTCCCCTGGTACTGCCCGTGGGCGTGCTCCGGAGCCAGACCGAAGGAGATGCCCCACCCCGCGGCCGAATGCCAGAGTTCCCCCACCACGTGTGCCAGCGCGCCGGCGAAGAGCAACGCGATCGCCACCGCCGTGGGCACCGAGCCGCTGACCGCGAACAACGCGCAGGCCGCCGCGATGGCCACGCCAGCCCGGCGGGACGCCGCCGCCGCGCCGGTGATGCTCTCGGTGCCGCGGGAGGCCCGGACCTGGAACATCACCACCATCGCCGTGTTCACCAGCATCAGCGCGGAGATGAGCCAGCGCGGGGCGGCGGTGTGCCCGGCGATCCACAGCGGCAGTGCGATGTTGAGCAGGCTGAAGTGCATCGACATGAGCCCGTCGAGCAGGGTGAAGACGAGGAACGGCCGGTCCCGCAGGGCCAGCAGTCGAGGCCCGCTCGTGGGAGCGGGGACCGGCGGCACCGGCGCGAGCCGGGTGAGCACGAGGGCCGCGAGGAGGAACGTGGTGGCGTCGGCCAGCACCAACGCGACGTACGCCTGCCGGGTGTCGGCGGCGATCCCGAGACCCGCCACCACGGCACCCACCGAGATGCCCACGTTTGTGACGGAGCGCAGGTAGGCGCGGGTGCGTACTCGGTCGGCGACTGGCACCACCCCGGCGATCAGTGCTCCCCGGGCCCCTCGATTCGCCGCGTCGGCGAGGGCGCTGGCGGCGCCGACCAACAGGAAGGCCGGCAGCGAGCGGACGGTGACCAGGGCCGCAGTGAACCCGGCGGCGGCCAGCGTCGCGGCGATCTGGATGCCACGGGGGCCGTACCGGTCGGCGAGATAGCCCATCGGGCTGCTGGCGACGAGGCTCACCAGAGCGGTCACCGTGAGCCCGATGCCCACCTCGGTGACCGTCAGCCCGACCGCCCGGGTCAGGAAGAGGGCACTGGCGGTCAGCCAGATCCCCCGCCCGACCGTGTTGATCAACGTGGCCACGGCAAGGACCCGGGTCGGTCCGGGTGCGGGGAGGATGCCCATGATCCAATCAAACAATACGTACGTACGGTTTGAGAAGGGCCGGGTGAGCTGTCTCACCTCGCGCGCCGGGACGGTCGCCGTCGGCGCGCGTCGATCGTCAGTGGACGGTGACCGTGGGCCCAGTGATCATGCCGCGCAGCTCCTCGGGCAGCTCGGCACCCATCTCGTCGGCGAGCCGGAGCGCCTCCTCGATCAGCGTCTCCACGATCTGCGCCTCCGGAACGGTCTTGATGACCTGACCCTTCACGAAGATCTGGCCCTTGCCGTTGCCGGACGCCACCCCGAGGTCGGCCTCCCGAGCCTCACCCGGACCGTTCACCACACAGCCCATCACCGCCACCCGCAGCGGCACCGGCAGACCTTCCAGCCCGGCGGTGACCTCCTCGGCCAGCTTGTACACGTCCACCTGGGCCCGGCCACAGGACGGGCAGGAGACGATCTCCAAGCCGCGCTCGCGCAGCCCCAACGACTCCAGGATGGCGGCGCCGACCTTGATCTCCTCGACCGGCGGCGCGGACAGCGACACCCGGATGGTGTCCCCGATCCCCTCGGCCAGCAACGCGCCGAACGCCACCGCCGACTTGATGGTGCCCTGAAACGCGGGGCCGGCCTCCGTGACGCCCAGGTGCAACGGATAGTCGCACTGCTCAGCGAGTTGCCGGTACGCGCGGATCATCACCACCGGGTCGTTGTGCTTGACCGAGATCTTGATGTCCCGGAAGCCATGCTCCTCGAACAGCGAGCACTCCCACAGCGCCGACTCGACAAGCGCCTCGGCGGTGGCCTTGCCGTACTTGGCCAGCAGCCGCTTGTCCAACGATCCGGCGTTGACACCGATCCGGATCGGCACGCCCGCGTCACCGGCCGCCTTCGCGATCTCCTTGACCTTGTCGTCGAACTGCCGGATGTTGCCCGGGTTGACCCGCACCGCGGCGCAGCCCGCGTCGATCGCGGCGAAGACGTACTTGGGCTGGAAGTGGATGTCGGCGATGACCGGGAGCTGCGACTTCTTGGCGATCGCCGGAAGCGCCTCCACATCGTCCTGGGACGGCACCGCCACCCGGACGATCTGGCAGCCGGACGCCGTCAGCTCGGCGATCTGCTGGAGGGTCGCGTTGATGTCGGCGGTCAACGTGGTGGTCATCGACTGCACGGACACCGGCGCGCCGCCGCCGACCGGCACCGAGCCGACCATGATCTGCCGGCTCGCCCGGCGCGGGGCCAGGGGCGGCGGCGGCACGGCGGGCATGCCCAGACTGACAGCGGTCACGGAAGCACTCACCTCGAGAACAGCGTGATGGGATTGACGACGTCCGCGGTGATGGTGAGCAACATGAAGGAGCCACCGACCAGGATCACCGCGTATGTGAGGGGCATGAGCTTCAGGTAGTCGACGCGGCCCGGGTCCGGCTTGCCGAGCCGGGCGTACACCCACGACCGGACCCGCTCGAACCACGCGATCGCGATGTGCCCGCCGTCCACCGGCAGCAGTGGCAGCAGGTTGAACACCCCGATGAAGAAGTTCAGTGAAATGAACAGGAAGACAAGCATCTGCCAGACGCCGGCCTCCAGCGCCTCCCCGCCCAGCCGGCTCGCGCCGACCACGCTGATCGGGGTGTCGACATCGCGCTCCGCGCCGCCGATCGCGGCGAACAGGGCGGGAACCTTCTCCGGGATGCGCTGGATGGCGCGGACCGTCTCCACCGCCATCGTGCCGGTGAAGTCGGCGGAGGCACCGACCGCGTCGATCGGGCCGTAGGTGAGGGTGCCCGGGGTGGTCGGCAGCAGCCCCACGCCGAGCGCGGCCACCGGGCCGACGGGGCCCTTCGGGTCGTCCAACGGCGGTCGCCGCATCTCGCCCATGGTGACATTCGCCACCCCCGGGCTGCCATCCCGCTCGTACCGGATGGTGACCTTGTCGCCAGGCTGGGCGCCGCGCAGCGCAACGAGCAGGTCGCCGTAGTTGGTCACCGGCTTGCCGTCGAACGAGGTGACCCGGTCGCCGTCGCGCAACTGGGCGACCCCGGCCGGGCTCGCCGGATCGCCGGGCTGGCATGCGGTCCGCGCCGGGTCGGCGGGCAGACACGGCCCGACCGCGATCACAGCGGGCTCCTGGCGAGCCTCGGCGTCGGTGTCCGGATACGCCGGGTTCGGCAGGCCCACGAACATCGCCGCCATCCAGGCGCCGATGATCGCCAACGCGAAGTGCGCCGCCGACCCGGAGGCCATCACGACTGTGCGCTTCCAGACCGGATACCGCCACATCACCCGGTGCTCGTCCGCGGGGTCGACATCGTCGTCCTGCGGCGTCATTCCGACGATCTTGCAGAAGCCGCCGAGCGGGATGCCCTTGATCCCGTACTCCGTCTCACCGCGCCGGAACGACCAGAGCGTGGGGCCGAAGCCGACGAAATACTTGGTGACCTTCATCCCGAACGCCTTGGCGGTCAGCAGATGACCGGCCTCGTGCAGGCTCACCGAGATGAGGATCCCCAGGGCGATCACCACGACCCCGAGCACGTACAGCATCAATGTCCTTCCACCGAACCCGAGATGAGTTCCTGCGCGTACCCCCGCGCCCAGGACTCGGCGGCGAGCACGTCCTCGACGTTACCCGGTTCGGCGAAATCCGGAGTGTCCTCCAGCACCCGCTGGAGGGTGTCGACGATGCCGAGGAACGGCAACCGACCGGCGACGAAGGCCGCCACGCACTCCTCGTTCGCCGCGTTGTAGATCGCCGGCCGGCACCGGCCGGCCTCACCCGCCGCCTTGGCCAGCGCGACGGCCGGGAACGCCTCGTCGTCCAGCGGGGCGAACTCCCAGGTGTGGCTCGCCGTCCAGTCCACCGCGGCCGCCGCGTCGGGCACCCGGTCCGGCCAGCCCAGGGCCACGGCGATCGGCAGCCGCATGTCCGGTGGGCTGGCCTGCGCGATCGTCGAGCCGTCGACGAACTCGACCATCGAGTGGATCACCGAGGTCGGGTGAATCATCACGGTGATGTCCCGGTACGGGACGTCGAACAGCTCGTGCGCCTCGATCACTTCCAGGGCCTTGTTCACCATCGTCGCTGAGTTGATCGTGACGACCGGCCCCATGTTCCAGGTCGGGTGGGCGAGCGCCTGCTCCGGTGTGACGTCGGTCAACTCGTCCCGCCGCCGGCCCCGGAACGGTCCGCCGCTGGCGGTGACGATCAGCCGGCGCACCTCCGACCGGCTGCCCGACCGCAGGCACTGGGCCAGGGCCGTGTGCTCGGAATCCACCGGGACGATCTGCCCCGGCCGCGTCACCGCGGCCTTCACCACCGGGCCGCCGGCCACCAACGACTCCTTGTTGGCCAGGGCGAGGGTACGCCCGGAGCGCAGCGCCGCCAGGGTGGGCGCCAGACCGCGGGAGCCGACGACCCCGTTGAGCACCACGTCACACGGCCACTCGGCCAGGTCCGTCATCGCGTCCGGGCCGGCGAGGATCTTCGGGATCTTGAACCCGCCGGTCGGGTAGCCGCGCTTCTGCGCCTCGGCGTAGAACGCCAGTTGCAGGTCCTGCACGGCGGACGATTTCGCCACGCCGACCACCTCGACACCCAGTTCCAGCGCCTGGGCGGCCAACTCGGCGATGTTGCCGCCCCCGGCACCCAGCGCCACCACCCGGAACCGATCCGGGTTGCGGCGGACGATGTCCACCGCCTGGGTGCCGATCGAGCCGGTGGAGCCGAGCAGGACGAGATCACGGGGAACGGTCACGCCACCATTGTCCCCGAGCGCCGCTGACATCCCTCGGCAGCCCGCCCATGATCAGTTGACCGGGTCGGCGGCGTCCTCCGTCGCGACGGACTCCGTTGTTTCGATCTCCGCCGTCCCGGCCTCCGCTGGCTCGTCGTCACGCAGGTCGGCCTCCGCCGGCTCGTCGTCGAGCAGCTCGGCCGGATCGATGGAGAACTCGAAGGGTTCCCGCATCACGAAGGTGTTGCCCGCCGCCGCGGCGGCCACCGGCCGATATTCCCCCTCGACCAGCTCGAACAACGCGATCGCCGGCACCCGGTTACGGAGATCAACCCGGAGGAAGAAGGGCACACCGGCGGCGGCGTACTGCCGAGGGCGGTCGATCACGTCCTTGCGTCGCGTACCAGCGGACACGACTTCCGCCAGCAGGACCGCCTCGGTGATCTTCACTGACGAGCGACCACCTCCCGGCGCGCGGAGGACGGCGATATCAGGGATGAACAGGTCGCTACCTGAGACGACATTGATCTCTGGATAGACCCAGTAACCGGCACGACGAGCCGCCCGATGCAAGACGTAGGGCAGCTCTCGTTCCACCGCTTGGTGGTCCGTTCCCGCATGTGGTGTCACGATCACGCTTCCGCTCAGGACCTCGATCCGGGGGCCATTGGTCTCCGGTAACAGATCGAGGGCGAGGCGGGCCGTCCACGGCTCATCGTGCCAGCGCAACGCGTCGAACGACGGCTCGCCCGGCTCCGGCGCCGGATCCGGCGTGGTCACCGGCTGTGCCATCCCCATCACCCCCTGCGCGGGACATCCTGCACCGCTCAGCCTATCGCCGCAGCCCCGCTCGGGCTGGCGTCGCACACCGAGTGCGACGCCGGCGCCCGGCGGCCGGCCGGCGGCGGGTGGCAGGCGGCGGGCGGTGGTGTTGACAGGGGGCCCTTTCCTATATGGAAAGCGATAACAAGGGGGCCTTCCTCGCCACGAAGGCGTCCACCTCAGCACCGTCGTACCAGTCTGTGCGGCGGCCGAGCGGGGTCATGCCGAGCCGCCGGGTCACCGCCTCCGATCGGGTGTTGCCGGGCCAGATCACCGCGTAGATCTCCGGCAACCCGGCCGCGAAGCCGCGCACCAGCGCACCCCGGGCGGACTCGGTGGCGTAGCCGTGCCCCCACGAGTCCGGGTGCAGGTGCCAGCCGACCTCGACCTGATCGGTACGCGCCATCCCGGCTCCGGGCATCGGCAGCAGCAGGACCGTGCCGACAGCCAGGCCGGTCTCCCGGACCCGGACCGCCCAGATGCCGTACGGCGGGCCGTGCTCCGCGTTCCGGGCCCGCCAGCGACGGATCCGGCCGGCCGCCTCGACCTCGTCCGCGAGCGGCGGCGCGCCGCCACCCAGCCAGCGGATCACCTCGTCCCGGGAGTACGTGTCGAGGAAGCGCGCCACGTCGGCCGGCTCCTCGGTCCAGTCGTCGACCACCAGCCGCTCGGTTTCGAACACCGCCATGGCCGGCGAGCATAGTGAACAGTGGCGGGACCGCCTCGCCGAGCCGGCCGGCGGCGTCGGGCCCCGCGCCGGGGACGCCGCACCAGGCCGGGGGCCGGGGCTCCCCAGACCGGGGACACCGCCCCAGACCGGGGACGCCCCAGACCGGGACGCCACCCAGACCGGTGACGTCCGCCACCACCGATGGGCCGGATCGACCGGCGTCCCCACGCATGCCGCTCGGCGACCCGGGGAATGGGATCACCGTGAGTGGTGCGTGGAAGTCGACCAAACAAATCGTGAGCACCGCTTTCCGGCCGGTGCGGGGACGGGACCTCTCCCTGCACGCGGCGGCGATCACCTTCTTCGGGGCGATCGCCGTGGTGCCGATCGCGCTGCTCGCCATCTGGTTGACCGGGTTGGCCGCCGGAGCCGACCGGGTGCGCCGGCTCTCCTCGTACGCCATCGAGACGCTGCCCACCGAGATCGGTGCTCCCCGGGCGGTGGCCGCCCTGGTCGACGCGGGGTTGACCCTCACCCCGTTGCTGGCGCTCGCCTCGGTGCTGCCCGCCTCCCTGTACGGCGAGGGGCTGCGCCGGGCGATGGTGTCGGTGTCCCTACGGAAGGAGTCGGGCGCCCTGGTCGGCTGGCGGGGGCGGCTGCTTCTGCTGCCGCTGCTGGCGCCGGCCCCGGCGCTGCTGCTGTCCATCCTGATGGCCCTGCCCACCACCACCCGGCTGGTCCAGCAGGGTGGCCTGGCCGGCGCGCTCGGGGTGGTGCTCTCCTTCCTGGCCGTCTGGTTGGTGCTGACACCGGTGCTGCTCTGGGTGTTCCGGGTCGTCGGACCGGCCTCACCGGACTGGCTGTCCGCCCTCGGGATGGGCTCGTTCACCGCGGCGAATCTCTCCGGATTCCTGCACGGCTTCGTGCTCTTCTGCTCGCTGCCGCTGGACCTCGGGGTCCCGTTCGGCGGCTTCGACGAGATCGGCGCCGGGGTCGCGGTGCTGCTCTGGCTGTATCTGTTCCACGTGATCGTGCTGGCCGGTTACTCCGCCACCCTCGCGTTGAGTCGCTGGCGGGCCACCCGGACCGCCGCCCGGACCGATGACCCGACGACCGACGACCGGCCCGCCGACGACGGACCCGCCAGCCAGCTCGACGACCGGCCCGCCGAGCCGCCGGCCAGCCGTCCTGAGCCGGCCTGAGCCGGCGTCGGTCACAGCCGGGCTGGCAGCGCGGGATCGGCACGCGCCGCGGAATCAGCGACAGCGGCCGACCCCGGGTCCGCCGACTCCCGGATGCCGTAGCGGCGGTAGAACCGGCCCAGCGGGCCCGGCGCCCACCAGTTCCACCGGCCGAGCAGCCGCATGGTGGCCGGCACCAGTAGCACCCGGACCAGGGTGGCGTCCACCACGACCGCCACGACTATGCCGATCCCGATCATCTTGATGTACGACATGTCGCCGGTGGCGAAGCCGGCCACCACGATGATCAGCAGCAGAGCGGCGGCCGTGATGATCCGGCCGGTGTGTTGCAGTCCGACCGCGACCGCGGAGGTGTTGTCATGTCCGGCGTCCCACTCCTCCCGGACCCGGGACAGCAGGAACACCTCGTAGTCGGTGGCCAGGCCGAACAGCAGGGCCAACATGAGGATCAGGTTGCTCGGCTCGATGAACCCGGTGGGGGTGAACCCGAGCAGCCCGGAGAGGTGTCCGTCCTGGAAGATCCAGACCACCACCCCGAACGAGGCGCCGATGGAGACCAGGTTCATCAGCACCGCCTTGACCGGCAGCAGCACCGACCCGAAGGCGAGGAAGAGCAGCAGCAGGGTCGCCGAAGCCATGATCAGTGCCATCCAGGGCAGGTGGGCGCCGAGGCTGTCGACCAGGTCCGCGTCGGCGGCGGGCCGGCCGCCGACCAGCACGTCCGCCCCGGCCGGGGCGGGCAGGTCACGGATCGCCCGGACCGCGTCCTGGGCCACGTCGCCGGTCGGCTGCCCCTGGTACGCCACCGAGAGCAGCGTCGAGGATTCCCCGGTGGCCGCCACCTGCACCCCGGTCACCCCCGGCAGTTCGGCGACCCGGGTGGCGAACGCCTGAGCCCGCTCGGCCGGGACACCGGAGACCAGGACGTCGATCGGGGCGACGGTGCCGCCCGGGAAGTCGGCGCGAATGGTGTCGGCGACCACCCGGGGGGTGGCTTCCGCCGGCATCACCCGCTCGTCGAACCCGCCAAACTCGGTACGCAGGAACGGTCCCGCGAGCCCGCCGAGCACCAGCAGCACACCGACCAGCACGAGCACCGGCCGGCGCATCACGGCCCGCGCTATCCGGGCCCAGGCGCCTCCGGTAACCAGCGCCGCCGGCCCGGTCCGGCGCGCCGCACGCCGGCGCCCCGGCAGGCGTACGCGGGCCGCGTCGATCCGCGGGCCGAGCACCGCCAGCAGGGCCGGTAGTACGGTGAGTGAGGCCAGCATGGCGACCAGGACGGCGGCCATGCCGCCCAGTCCCATCGACATCAGGAACACCTGCGGGAAGATCAACAGGCTGCCCAGGGCGAGCGCGATGGTGAGGCCCGAGACCACCACGGTGCGACCCGCGGTCACCATGGTGCGGCGGAGTGCCTCCGGGGTGTCCCGGCCGGCGGCCAGTTCCTCCCGGAACCGACTGACGATGAACAGCGCGTAGTCGATGGCCATGCCGAGCCCGAGCAGCGTGATCACGTTGATGGCGAAGACCGACACGTCGATGACGGTGGTCAACAGCCGGACCGCGATGAACGCGCCGAGGATCGCCAACCCGCCGACGAGCAACGGGGTGACCGCCGCGACCAGCCCGCGGAAGATGAGCACCAGCAGCACCAGCAGCACCGGAACGGACAGCATCTCGGCCCGGACGATGTCCCGGGTGGTCTGCTCGTTCGCCTCGTGCAGGAACGGCACGGTGCCGCCGACCTCGGTGCGGACGCCCGGGGCGTCGAGCGTCGGCCGAAGCGCCTGGTACGCGGCGATCCGCTCGTCCTCGTCGGCCGCCGCGAGCCGCACCAACGCGTAGGTGGCCTTCCGATCGGTGGCCACAAGTGTGGGCGCCTGGGTTTCGTACCAACTCGTCACGGCGACGACCTCGGGACGCTCCCGAACCCGCTGGAGGGCGGCCGTGACCGGGTCACGGAACGCCGGTTCGTCGGCCATGGCGGCATCGCTGGAATAGAGCACCAGGATGTCGACGTCCTGCCGGCCCAACTCGGCGGTGATCCGTTCGGCGGCCCGGTGCGCCTCCCGCCCCGGGTCGTCGAAGCCTCCCCCGGTGAGCTGCCCGAAAACCCCGACTCCCCAGGTCACCCCGAGCGTCACGAGCAACGCGGCCACGGCCAGCACGGCCCACCTGAGCCGCACCACGGCCCCTCCCCACCACGCGAACATCACACGCCCCCCGTCAGCGGCTAGAGTCGGCATCTGTGATAGCTACTCAGTAGCGTGAACGTCGTTTACTCTTGCAAACGACGTTCTTCTCAGTCAAGGGGGTTCTCGGATGACTGTCCCGACCCGGCGGGAACGCCTGCGTACGGCGACGGTCGCCGAGATCAAGCAGGCTGCCCGGCGGCTACTGGTGGACGGTGGCATTGAGGCCGTCTCACTACGCGCCATCGCCCGGGACATGGGCATGACCGCCCCCGCCATCTACCGTTACTTCCCCAGCCTGGAAGCGCTGGTGGTGGATCTGGCCGGCGACCTGTACGACGAGCTGCGCACCGCCGTCGAGGCCGCCCGGGACAGCGCCGGCCCGGACCCGGCCGCACAGCTACTGGCCATGGCCCGAGGCTTCCGACGTTGGGCGCTCGAGCACCGGGCCGAGTTCGGCCTGGCCTTCGGCCCACCCGTTCCGGGCATGGCCGAGTTCATGGCCCGATGCGTGGACGAGAACCACCCGGGCGCCCGCCTCGGAGCCACCTTCATCGCGCCCCTGCAAACACTGGCCGAGAGCGGAACACTCCGCTACCCGCCGCCAGAAACGGTCGGCCAGGGCTTCACCGAGCAACTCGGCCCGCTACGCCAGCGGGTCGTCGCCGCAGACCTTCCCGCCGAACTGGCGTACGTCTTCCTGGCCTGCTGGACCCGGCTCTACGGATTGGTCGCCATGGAGGTCTTCAACCACCTCGACTGGGCACTCACCGAACCGGTGGCACTGTTCGACCGCGAGTTGGCCGGCATGGTGCGCGATCTCGCCGCACCGCCCGTCCACCCGCCGGTAGCGCCCACGCAACCCGGCTAGGCTGCATCCACATGGACGCTGAGCTGCCCACCCGGGCGGACGTGGTGATCATCGGAGCCGGGCACAACGGTCTGGTCTCCGCCGTGCTGCTGGCCCGCGCCGGCCTCGACGTGCTGGTGCTCGAGGCCGCCGACGTGATCGGCGGTGCCACCCGCACCGAACGTCCGTTCGGCACCGTGCCCGAGCTGCGCCACTCCACCGGCTCGTACCTGCTCGGTCTGATGCCGCCGGAGCTGCTCGCCACGCTCGACGTACAG
Source organism: Plantactinospora sp. GCM10030261 (assembly GCF_042666615.1). Taxonomy (NCBI): domain Bacteria; kingdom Bacillati; phylum Actinomycetota; class Actinomycetes; order Micromonosporales; family Micromonosporaceae; genus Plantactinospora; species Plantactinospora sp. GCM10030261. Next base: position 4,317 of record NZ_JBHTDD010000033.1, on the reverse strand, counting down.
ATCCCGGTGCTGCGCCGCGACCCACACTACTTCCTGCCCACCCCCGGACCGCTCGGCTCCCCGTACCTGCTCTTCGGCGCCGACCGGGCGGCCACCCGGGAGCAGCTCACCGCGTTCTTCTCGGCCGCCGACGTGGCCGCCGACGACGCCATGCAGGCCGAACTCGCGGCCCTGCGGGACGACCTGGCGCCGGCCTGGCTCGCCGAGCCGCTGCCGGTCGAGGAGACCGCCGAACGGTACGTCCGGCCGGCCCTTCGACAGCACTTCGTCGACCTGGTCCGCGGCTCGGTCGCCGACTACCTGGCCCGCTTCGACTTCCGCTCCGAACTGCTGATCTCGATGTACGCGGTGACCGACGGGCTGTCCGGGCTGACCGCCGGCCCCGATGACCCGGGCACCGGGCACAACTTCCTGGTGCACAACATGTGCCGGCTGCCCGGGTCCGACGGCACCTGGATGATCGCCGAGGGCGGCATGGGAACCGTGTCCCGGACCTTCGCCGACGCGGCCCGCACGGCCGGCGCCCGGATCGTCACCGGCGCGCCGGTCGACGCGGTCACCCTGGACGGCGGCGCGGCCAGCGGTGTGGTGCTCGCCGACGGCAGGTCCATCACCGCGCGGACGGTGCTCGGCGCCTGTGACCCGTACCGGCTGATCAACCTGTTGCCCGACGGGGCGCTACCGGACGCGGTGGCCGACCGGCTGGCGACCGCCCGCCGCTCCGGCACGACACTGAAGCTCAACCTCGCGCTGCGAGACCTCCCCCGGTTCTCCTGCCTGCCGACGGACGCGGCCAGCCCGTTCGGGTCGACAATCCATCTGCTGCCCGGCTCGGCCACGCTGGTCGCCGGCGCGGACGCCAGCGCATCGCCGATGGCCGCGCTGCGGGGCATGTGGGCGGACGTGCGGGCGGGTCGGTTGCCCGACGAGCCGACGATCGAGTGGTACGTGCACACGACCGTCGACCCCTCGCTGCGGGACGCCGCCGGACACCACTCGTCGGCGCTGTTCGTCCAGTCGGTGCCGTACCAGCCGGCGGGCACCACGTGGGACGAGGCGCTGCCGGGGTACGTGGAACGCCTGCTGGCCATCTGCGAGCGGTACGCGCCAGGCACCGCCGACCTGGTCACCGAGGCCGTGCCACTCACGCCACCCGGAATCGAGGCGCACTTCGGCATCTCCGGCGGGCACATCCACCACGTCGACAACACGATCTCGTTCACCGACCGGATGCCGTACGCCACCGGGATCGACGGGGTGTACGCCGGCAGCGCCGGCTGCCATCCGGCCGGGAGCGTGATCGGCGCTGCCGGACACAACGCGGCCCGGCGCATCCTCACCGACCTCGGCCGTTGACAAGGACCCCCGCATCAACGCGCCGGACCCGCCGTCGACCGGGTACGACCTGCTGTCCTCACGTTTCGTGACCGCGGACGAGCTACGTTGCTTCCTGCGGGACTGCTTCGCGGTGACCGACACGGAACTGTTCGTCGGTCACGGCGCACGGCTCGACGACGACCTCCGGGACGTGGGGGACGAGGTGCGGTTCGCCGCGTTCTGCACCTACGAGGAGGGCACGGGGGACTTCGCCATGCGCCTCAGCGTCGGGATCGAGGGCCGCCTCGTCGCCCGCGTCGACCGGCTGGAGTTCGCCCGCCGGTTCGCCGCGCGGTTCGACTCGTACCTGCTCTACGGCGACAACGAACCCGAGCCGTGGCTGTGGACGGTGATCCGGCCCGACGGCGACCGGCTGTACGCCGTCATGGCCGGTGACGAGGACCGGCTCCGGCTGGAAGCCGCCAGCGGCCCGATCTCCGGTCTGCCCCGGCTCCGGGTGGACCCGCGCCTGGGCCCGCCGACGTACGGCAGGTGGTATCTCGACCACGACCGGTCCCCGAAGCGGTAACGGCGCGGCGGAGTCAGCCCACGGTGACCGGGGTGCCGGCGGCGGGACGCCGGGCGGCGGTGGTTGGGGCGGGCGTCAGCCGGCGGTGGCCGGGGCGTCGGGCGGCGGTGGTTGGGGCGGGCGTCAGCCGGCGGTGGCCGGAGCGTCGGGCGGCGTCGGAACCTCGGCGTCGGCCCGGCGGGCACGGATCTTGTGACCGACCCCGGTCAGGCAACGGCCGCTGGACAGGTCGAACCGCCACCCGTGCAACTGGCAGGTGAGCTGATCACCCTCGACGATGCCGAACCGGGTGAGGTCGGCCTTGAGATGTGGGCAGCGCCGCTGCACCACCCAGTCGCCCAACCGGATGTCCTCCGCGTCGCTGGTCCGCTCGTGTTCGTCGTACCACCCCTCGGCGTACTGCAGCCGCTCCTCGGAAAGGCACTTGAAGAAGGCGTAGACGAACTCGTTGTACTGGCCGATCCGGGCTGCGGAGAAGCGGCAGGACAGGAAGAGCGAGTTGACCCAGTCCACCTCACCGATGTGCAACAGGTGCTCGATCAGCGCCCGCTCGGTACGGAACCGGTAGCGCACCTTCTCGTCGGCGTACGGCCGCACCTGCTTGCCCGGGAAGTCGACCACGATCGACTCGATCGACTCTCCGTCGTAGCTGACCAGGTCGAACCGGACCGGGCCGCCGACCCCCTTGGCCAGATAGATCGACTCGTCGAGCAGCGGCTCGATCCGGCGCTGCATCTCCTTGAGTACGTCGATGTCGGGATGCCGCCACGACGCCTTCTCCGCTTCGATGATCGGGCGCTTGCGCTCGCGCATCTCCTCGAGGTGGGCGACCTTGTTGGCGAAGAACTCGTCCACCGGCACCGGATGGTTGGTGACGCAGTCGTCCTGACTGACCTCCGCCACGCTGCCGGGCAGCAACACGACCCCGTTGGTGCCGCCGACCTTGGCGTACTCCCGCATGAAGACCGACTGGTCGGGGAAGATGTTGCCCTCGTCGCCGAAGATGTCGTTGAACTGCCACAGCTCGTCGTCGAGGAAGCACGGCGGCCCGGCGATCGGGAAGACGTACGACGCTTTCAGGTCGTCGATGTAGCGCCAGGTGCGGTCGAACTGCCGGTCCCGCTTCTGCTTGCCGAACGCGGTCTTCGCCGCGTTGGGAAGTTCGTACACCATCGGGTACCAGATCGCGCCGGAGAACTGGAGCAGGTGGGCGTGCACGTGGCCCAGCTCGGCGAAGACGCTGAGGTCCGACGGGCGGGCGTCGTTCTGGTTGAGCAGCCGTACGCCGTCGTACTCCACCCAGAGCGATGAGTCTCCGATCGGACCGTCGGTCGGACTGGTCAGCGCCTGGATCATGACCTTGAGCCCGCCGTCGAGCTCCGTCACCTCGTTGCTGACGGTCTTGACGAACCTGGTGAAGCCCAGCTCACGCAGCTCGTCCTCCAGCTCGGAGGTAGGGTACTCGGGCAGCAGGACCGTGGCCTTCTTGCTGATGAAGCGCCTCAGGTGCGCCGCGTCGAAGTGGTCCCGGTGCAGGTGCGAGACGTACAGGTAGTCCACCTGGCCAAGCGACTCCCAGTCCAACTGTGAGTTGTCGGGAAACGGGAACCAGGAGGCAAAGTAGGCCGGGTTGACCCAGGGGTCGCACAGAATGCTGCCCGCGGCCGTGTCGATCCGCATGCTGGCGTGCCCGGTACCGGTCAATCGCACCGCAGAGTCCCCCTCGCGCGACGATTAAGGCGTACGTGGGAAACCTACAGGAATGTCGAACGGCGTCCGCCCGCGACGCCGACAGTACCCGGACGCACCAGGCGGCCGGCCCATGGAGCGGTCGCGCTGCCCAACGCGGCCCGAGGGGTACGGCGCCACCCCGTTGCAGCCCTCGTCGACGTGTCGCGCCCGCGTCGGGACGGACCCGATTCGTCGGCCCCGCCGGACCGACCGATCGCTCCCGCGTCGGGGCTCCCGGCCGGCCCTCCCGTCGGGCGTGCCAGACTGATCGCAGATCCGATCGCGAGGGAAGGACCGACAGTGGCAGGAAGCGAGCCGGTAACGTCGCCAGATCAGCACAAGCCGGGGCACCGGAAAGCTGGCCGGATCGGCGCCGTGGTCACGGCGGTGGCGATGCTGCTCATGCTGTGCGGCAACCACGAAGGCAACGTCGAGAACATCTGGCTGATCGGGATCGCCGTCACCCTGCTGGTCATCGTCATCGGGGATGTCATCCTCCGGCGTAACGGTCTGCGTTCCTGACCGGTCCCGGCAGCGGAACCAATACCTGACCGCCCTCCGCCGCCCTCCCCCGCTCCCCCGGCCCCCCGCTCCCCTGCTCCGTCGATCTAGGGCAGATGGTCGTGAGTTGATCTCTAATCACGACCATCTGCCCTAGATCGACGGGGAGGGGGACGGAG
>NZ_JBHTDD010000032.1:0-68678 GCF_042666615.1 Plantactinospora sp. GCM10030261 | reverse complement strand
GACAACCTGTCGGAGCGGATCCTGTTCAACGAGTTGACGCCGGGGCAGATCGTGGTCGTCGACTGCGAGGGCGACCCGGAGGATGTGGACAAGTCCACGCTGATGTTCCGGGCCGTCGAGAAGGGGTTCACCGTCCCCGACGCCGTACCGGCCGACCTGGATCGGGTCTGAGCGGAGGCGGAATCCGCGGCCGGCCCGGCCGCGGATTCCGCCTCGACGTCCCGACCGGCTCAGCCCTGGCCGGCAGGCCCGGTCCGGACCGGGCCCGGTGCCCGCTGAGCCGGGCCGTCGGCCTCCTGATCGGGCAGCACCACCAGGTCCTCCGGTCGAACGGAACGTCGGACGTGCGAACCGTCAAGCACGATCTCGTAGCCGATCGGTGGCCCTACCAGAGCCCACCGGGCACCGACGATCGTCCCCTCCCGGCGCGGCAGCGGGGGCGCCGCCAGCCGGATCCGGGTGCCCGGCGCGTGTCCGTCCTCCGCGACCACGAGCAGCGCGTCGAGCACCTGCCGCACACCGTCCCACGGCGCCCGCACCACGTACGGCTCCCCGTCGCGACCTTCCCGGGGAGTCATCGCCACCCGCCAGATCGCGGTCAGCCGCTCCGCGTCGTACCGGACCAGCCAGTCCTGGTGCCGGGATGCCGCGGCCAGGGCGGTCTCGACCCGCCGCCAACGCTCCGCCGGGCCAGCATCGATGGTCAGCCGCACCAGCCGGTCCAACTCCGCGCAGACGGTGTCCAGCGCGGTCTCCTCGGCCAACTGCGCGGTCCACGACAGGTCACCCAGCGGCGGGACGAAACCCGGTGCCTCGTGTCCCACCACCAGATAGAGCATGGCGAGCAGGTCCTCCCGACCCGGCCCGAAGTAGAGCCAACCGGCGCCCGTGCCGGCCCGGCCGCGCCCCGGCGGGAACCGGTCGACCAGGTGTCGGGCCCGCCCGCTGGGCAGTACGGCCGCCAGCCGGGCGTCCCGGGCCCGCTCCTGCCCGGAGCGCCGTTCGCGGCTCGGGATCGACCAGCGGGGCAGGCCCGCGAGATGCCGTGGATAGACCGTCCGGCCGTGGCAGGCCAGCAGTTCACCGGGCGCCAACGCGGCGGCGGTGACCTGGCGCGCGGCCACCGAGTAGGCCAGCCCCGCCTGGGCGGCGTACATCCGGATGGCCCGTTTGCGGGCACGGTCCGGGCGGGGGCGGCTGCGAGACGTACCGTCAACCATGAAGTCAGTCCTCCGGCCTCGACCCACGCTCGTACCGAATCGGACACAGATCGCAGCACCGTCCGCGAGCGCTGAGTCGGAGCCTCTTGGCCTGACGACGCGGTCGGCGTGGGCGACCGGGTCGGGCGCGGGCGGGCGCACCACCCGCGCTCACCATACCGTGTGGCGCGCCGACCCGGCAGATCCGCTGTGACAGCCGACACAGGGGATAACGGGTCGTTACCGAGCGCGCCAAGCGGTAAGGATGAGGGTGGAGTTTTGCGGCTTACGGCGGGGGAGCGTGTGGGAGCGAACAAGACAAGCCGGGACGTGCTCATCCGGGGCCTGCGGGTGCTGGGGGTGGCGGTCCGGGAGCAACCACGGATCTTCGCCGCCGCCGTCGGCGGCAGCGTCCTGTTCAGCCTGCTGGTCATCGCCAACGCGTACGTCGTCGGGTGGATCGTCGGCACGGTTGTCGTGCCGGCGTTCCAGGACGGCCGGCTGGAGGTCGGACTGGTCGCGGGGAGCGCCGCGGCCCTGCTCGGCATCAGCGGACTGCGGGTGGTCGGCATCTTCGGCCGGCGCCTCGGTGCCGGCTACATGCAGTTCCGGCTCCAGGCCGCGTACCGGCGCCGAGTCACCGGCCGGTACCTGGAGCTGCCGCTGGCCTGGCACCACCGCAACGCCACGGGAACGCTGTTGTCCAACGCCAACTCCGATGTCGAGGCGGCCTGGTATCCGATCGCGCCGCTGCCGTTTGCGGTCGGCACCCTGGTCATGCTCGTGGCCGCGGTGGGTTCGTTGTTCGTCACCGACTGGGTGCTCGCAATGGTCGGACTCACCGTCTTTCCGGCGCTGTTCGCGCTGAACGTCGTCTACTCCCGCCGGATGGCTCCCCGGCAGGCCCGCGCTCAGCGGATGCGGGCTGAGGTCAGCGCGATCGCCCACGAGAGCTTCGACGGTGCGCTGGTAATCAAGACGATGGGTCGGGAGGCGCAGGAGACCACGCGGTTCGCGGAGCGGGCCGGTGAGCTGCGGGACTCGCTCATCTCGGTCGGCCGGTTGCGGGGCGCGTTCGACCCCCTGCTGGAGACGCTGCCCAGCGTCGGAACGCTCGCCGTGCTTGTCGTCGGGGCCTTCCGGCTCCGGGACGGCGCCATCAGCGTCACCGAGCTGGTCAGCGTCGCATTCCTGTTCACCGTGCTGGCCTTCCCGGTCCGGGCCATCGGATGGGTGCTGGCCGAGCTGCCGCGCAGCGTCGCCGGCTGGGACCGGGTGCAGGCCGTGCTGACGGCAACGGGCCAGATGCGGTACGGCGACGCGGAACTGGACCGGGCCGGCGGCGCTCCCGCCGCCCTCACCTTCGACGAGGTCGACTTCGGCTACGAGCCGGCCGACGCGGCGACGACCTCGCCGCGGGTGCTGGACGAGGTCTCCTTCGAGGTGCCGGCCGGGCGCACCGTGGCGCTGGTCGGGCCGACGGGTTCCGGCAAGTCCACAATCGCCTCGCTGGCGGTCCGGCTGGTCGACCCGGACAATGGCGCGGTCCGGCTGGACGGTGTGGATGTCCGGACGCTCACCGCCGGCTCGCTGAGCGCCACCACCGCCCTCGTCGCGCAGGTGCCGTTCGTCTTCGACGACACGGTCCGGGCCAATATCGCCCTGGATCGGCCGGGCATCAGCGACGACGACGTGTGGGCCGCGTTGCGGTTGGCGGAGGCGGCCGGCTTCGTGGCCGCCCTGCCCGACGGCCTGGACACCATGGTCGGGGAGCGGGGCACCTCGCTCTCCGGTGGCCAGCGGCAGCGACTCACCCTGGCCCGGGCGCTGGCCGGCCGCCCCCGCCTGCTGGTGCTCGACGACGCCACCAGCGCCGTCGATCCGCGCGTCGAGGCGGCCATCCTGGCCTCGCTGCGGGGGTCGTCAGCCGGCGGCGCGGCCGCCTCCATCCTGGTGGTGGCGTACCGTCGGGCCACCATCGCCCTCGCCGACGAGGTGGTCTACGTCGAGCGCGGCCGGGTCGTCGCCCGCGGCACGCACCCGGAGCTGCTGGCCACCGTCACCGGGTACGCCGACCTGGTCACCGCGTACGAGAAGGCCGAGGCGGAGCGGGGGCGGGACGACGACCCGAACCTGGTCGACTTCGGTGCCGAGGTGACTCGATGACCACCACGGCGGCCGAGCCCGAGGACGAGCGGAAGGACACCGTGACCGAGCCGATCGATTCCGCCGAGCGGACCGAGAGTGCCTGGCAGACCGTACGGCGTGGCCTGGCACTGTCGCCTGAGCTGCGGCGAGGGCTGGCCGGCACCCTCGCGCTGGCGCTGGTCTCGATGGTCGGCCGGGTGGCCGTCCCCATCGCCGTGCAACAAGGCATCGACCGCGGCCTCACCGTGCCCGGCGGGCCGCGGCTGGACGTGATCGCCACCGTCGTAGCGATCACCGCCGGGGTCCTGGTGGTGACCACGGTGTGCGGCTATCTGATGATGCGTCGGCTGTTCACGGTGAGCGAGACCGCGCTGGCCAACGTGCGGATCCGGGCCTTCCGGCACGTACACGACCTGTCCATGCTGCACCAGCAGTCGGAGCGGCGCGGCTCGCTGGTCTCCCGGGTCACCAGCGACGTCGACCAGATCACCCAGTTCCTCCAGTGGGGCGGCGTGATCCTGCTGGTCAACCTCGGTCAGCTCGTGGTGACCACCGCCGTGATGGCCGTCTACTCCTGGCAGTTGACGCTTGTCGTCTTCGCCGCGTTCCTGCCCGCGGTGCTGATCATCCGGGCGTTGCAGCGGCGCCTCGCCGGTGCGTACGGCGAGGTGCGGAGGCGGACCGGCGCGATGCTGGCGGCGGTTGCGGAGAGCGTCGTCGGGGCCTCCGTGATCCGGGCGTACGGCGTCTCCGGACGCACCGGGGCGCGGCTGAACGAGGCGATCGGGCGGCAGCAGCGCGCCCAGCAGCGGGCGATCCGGATCAGCATCTACGGCTCGTCGGTGGGCGAGTTGGCCGCCGGCCTGGCGCTGGCCGCGGTGGTGGGCCTGGGGGTGTGGCTGGGCACCGGTGGCAGCCTGACCATCGGTCAGCTCACCGCGTTTCTCTTCCTGGTGACGCTGTTCATCCAGCCGATCCAGATCGCCACCGAGGTACTCAACGAGGCGCAGAACGCGGTGGCCGGCTGGCGCCGGGTGCTGGACGTGCTGGACATGCGGCCGGATGTCGCCGACCCCGGGGAACGGGGGACCGAGCTGCCGGCCGGCCCGCTCGACGTGCGCTTCGCCGACGTCGGCTTCGCGTACCCGGTGGCGACCGGCACGGACGGGCCGGTGCTCGGTCCGCCGGTGCTCTCCGATGTCGCGCTGGACATCCCGGCCAAGACCCGGGTGGCCGTGGTGGGTGAGACGGGCAGCGGCAAGACCACCTTCGCGAAGCTGCTCACCCGGTTGATGGACCCGACCTCCGGACGGATCCTGCTCTCCGGCGTACCGCTGGAGCAGGTGCGCTTCTCCTCGCTGCGGGCGCGGGTGGTGATGGTCCCGCAGGATGGTTTCCTGTTCGACGCGACGGTGGCGGAGAACGTGCGGTTCGCCCGGCCGGAGATGACCGAGGCCGAACTGGACGCCGCGTTCGTCGAGCTGGGCCTGGCCGACTGGGTCAGTGGCCTGCCCCGCGGGTCGGCCACGCCGGTGGGCGAGCGGGGCGAGGCCCTGAGCGTGGGGGAGCGGCAGCTTGTGGCCCTGGCCCGGGCCTACGTGGCTGACCCCGACCTGCTGGTGCTGGACGAGGCGACAAGCGCCGTCGACCCGGCCACCGAGGTGCGGCTGCAACGGACCCTGGACACGGTGACCCGGGGACGGACGACGGTGGCCATCGCGCACCGGCTCTCCACGGCGCAGGCGGCCGACGAGGTGATCGTGGTGGACAAGGGTCGGATCGTGCAGCGCGGACCGCACGACGAACTGGTCCGCGATCCGTCGTCGATCTACGGTCTGCTGTACGCCTCCTGGCTGGAGCAGACCCGCTGACCCGTCCGGTCGGTCACCGGCCCTCTCCCAGCGGTCCGGTGACGTACCGCTGGATGGTGGGGCCGATGGCGGCCACGATCGTTTCTGGCGGGGCGGAGGCCAGCGGTTCCAGCCGGACGATGTACCGGATCATCGCCAGGCCGGCCAGTTGCGAGGCGATCAGGCTGCCGCGCAGCGGGGCCTCGGCCGGGTCGAGGTCGAGGTGTTCCAGCGCCCGGCGCAGCACCAGGGACGAGATGAACTCCCGCATCAGCCTGGCGCCCCACTCGCTGGAGACGGCCGAACGCAGCAGCGCGATGCCGGCCTTGCCGGCGGGGGAGTCCCAGACGCCGAGGAACAGCCGGATCATGCGTTCGCCGAACTCGTCCCGGCCGCCCGCGAGGGCCTCGGGCAGCAGTTCCCGCGGATCGATCGGCGAGTTCATCGCCGCCAGGAAGAGCTGGTCCTTGGTGCCGAAGTAGTGGTGCACAAGAGCGGGATCCACCCCGGCGGTGCCGGCGATGGACCGGATCGAGGCCTTGTCGAAGCCCCGTTCCGCGAACGCCGCCCGGGCGGCGGTCAGGATCGACTCCCGGGTGTCCGGGTTCCCGGGCCGCCGTCCGGTGCGTCGCGTCATCCTCGTCCTTCGTCCGTTTTCCTCGGTGAGCCGGCCCGTGCCGTCGTCACCCGCTCCGTGCCGTCGGCACCCTGCCCCGGGCAGTCGTCACCTTGCCCCGGGCCGTCGGCACCGGCACCGTGCCGTCGTCACCGGGCCGTCGGCAGCGGTCAGCCGGTCCGGCGGCGCAGCGTCGCGGCGGCGAGCACCAGGGCCAGCACCGCGGCGCCGGCGACCACGGCCAGGTCACGCCACATGGTCGCGGTGGGGTCCGCGTGCGCGCCGACCTCCTGGAGCGCTTCCACCGCGTACGACAGTGGCATCGCGTCGCTGACGGCCTGCAACCACCCGGCCATCTGGTCGCGCGCCACGAACAGTCCGCAGAGCAGCAGTTGCGGGATCACCACGACCGGCATGAACTGTACGGCCTGGAACTCGGTACGAGCGAAGGCGCTGGCCAGCAGTCCGAGGGCAACCCCCAGCACGGCGTCGACGACGGCGATCAGGATCACCAGCGCGGTGCTGCCAGCGGTCTCCAGATCGAAGACCCAGTACGCGACGGCGGCCGCCACGCTGGCCTGGACCGCCGCGGCGAGGCCGAACGCCAACCCGTACCCGAAGAGCAGGTCGAGCTTGCCCAGGGGCGTGGTCATCAGTCGTTCCAGGGTCCCGGTGGTGCGTTCCCGAAGCATGGCGATGCTGGTGACGAGGAACATGATCACGAATGGGAAGAGACCCAGCATGATCAGAGCTACCCGGTCGAAGACGGCCGGCTGACCCGGGCGGGTGGGCTGGTCGACGTACATGAAGTAGATCAACGTCAACAGCAGCGCCGGCACGGCGACCAACAGCGCGATGGTGCGCCGGTCGTGCCGCAACTGGCGCAGGATGCGGCCGGTGGTGACGGCCAGGATCGTCGGGTTCACGCCACCCTCCCCGGGTGTTCGGCCGGCCCGCTCCCGTTGGCCGGCTCGGTCTCGTTGGCCGGTCCGGAGCCGTTGGTCCGCTCGGTCCCGCCGGCCGGCTCGGACCCCTCGGTGGTCTCCCGTGCCTTGATCAGTCGAAGGAACGCCTCGTCCAGGTCGACGGTGCCGGCCGCCTCCCGGACGGCGTCCGGGGTGTCGTCGGCGATAAGCCGGCCCTCCCGGATCAGCATCAGCCGGTCGCACCGGGCGGCCTCGTCCATCACGTGACTGGACACCAGCACGGTGGCGCCGCCGGCGGCCATCTCGTGGAACATCGCCCAGAGTTCGGCGCGGAGCACCGGGTCCTGACCGACCGTCGGTTCGTCGAGCACCAGGACTTCCGGCCGTCCCACGATCGCGCAGGCCAGGGACGCCCGGCTGCGCTGCCCCCCGGAGAGTGTGCCGACCAGTTGACCGCGGGCGTTCGCCAGGCCGACGTCGGCGACGGCCCGGTCGGCCTCGCCCGCCGGTACGCCGTGCAGGGCGGCGAAGTACCGGGCGTTCTCCCGGACGGTGAGGTCGGCGTACACGCTGGGGGCCTGGGTCAGGTAGCCGACCCGTCGGCGGACGGCCGCCGACCCGGCCGGTTGCCCCAGCACGATGACCGTGCCGGCGGCGATCAACTGCACGCCGACGATGGCCCGCATCAGGGTGGTCTTGCCGCTGCCGCTCGGACCGAGCAGGCCGGTCACCCGCCCCCGCGGGACCGCGCAGTCCAAACCGTGCAGCACCGGGCGCTTGCCGCGCCGTACGAGGAGGTTCCGGACCTCGATCGCGGTGTTCACATCGGCCCTCCCTAGTAATTCACCAATCGTTGAACTCAACGGTAGATGAAATAGTCCGGCCGGGCAATCAGCACGTCGGTACGATCCGTCGGGTACGCGACCGTCAGGTCCGTCCGGTCGGCTCGGCGCTGCCGGCTCAGCGCTGCCGGCTCGGTGCTTGCGGCCGCCGTTGTTCACGACTCAGTGCTCCGGGCCGTTGGCGATCGACTCAACGACGGCGTCATTGGGGTGTCCGCCTGGGCCGGACCCCGCTCCTGCGCCGACATCGAGTCGATCTATCAGCGCGGCGGCGAGCCAGCGAGCCGCCGGCGAGGCCAGGTGGCCGTGCAGCAGCTCGATCCGGTGCACCAGCGGTGGCGTCCGCAGCGGCACGGCGACGACCGAGCCCGCGACCGGACCGACCGCGCCGGTCCAGGACTGGCCCGGGTCCGCCGTGCCGGCTACCGAGTTCGCCGACCAGGGCCCGGTCGGCAGCACGGCGAGCCCGTGCCCAGCGGCGACCAGGGTCAACAGTCCCGCGACGTCCGTGCCGGTGTAGCGCAGGGCCGGGCGGAACCCGTCACCGCCGACCGCGGCACGCAACATCCCCAGTGGGGCGGCCACGTCGGGGGCCTCGATCCACCTGGCGTCGACCAGGTCTGGCAGGCGCAGGCCGGCCCAACCGGCCAGCGGATGGCCGGAAGGGACGGCGACCGCCAGTGGCCGTTCGGTCACCCGCGCCCGGCGGAGCGCGTCCGCGCCGGGAAGCCGGAGCGGGTCGCTCGGCGCGGCCACCCCGTCCGTCAGGACGAGGTCCACGGCGCCGGTGGCCACGTCGGCGACCACCGCGGTACGACCGGTGACGCGTACCGACGCGTCGAGTCGAGGCCGCCGACCTCGTACGTCGGCGAGGGCCGCCGCGACCGGAGCGGCGAACGCGAGCGGCGTGACGCCGAGGGTGAGCGCTTCGGGCGGCGTGCCGACCATCCGGGTCACGTCGGCGCGGGCCGCGTCCAACCGGAGGAGGATCGGACCGGCGTGCTCCAGCAGTCGGGTCCCGGCCTCCGTGGGCACGACCGGTCGCCGGCCCAGCAGCGGCGTGCCCAGATCGGCTTCCAGCGCGGCGATCTGCTGGGAGACCGCGGACTGGGTGTAACCCAGCTCCCGAGCCGCCGCGGAGAACGAGCCGGTCCGGGCGACCACGACGAGGGTGCGTAACCATTGAGGATCCACCGCATCAGTGTCGCTTATAGCGCCATCACGAAGAATCGTTGGCGCTAATGCCCGAGCGGGGACAAGCATTGGTGCATGGTCATCAGCACCCGCGTCGCCCTGGTGGGCGACCGTTCGCCGCACGTCCGCTCGCACACCCGCGCCCCGGCCGCGCTCGCCGCCCTGCGACACACCGACGGCCTTGACCTCGACGTCTACTGGATCCCTACGGCGCAGGTGCGCACGGCGGACGCCTTCGACGGGTTCGACGGGATCTGGTTGCTGCCCGGCAGCCCATACGAGAGCGAGGCCGGCGCCCTGGCCGCCGTCCGGGCCGCGCGGACCGGCGGGATCCCGTTCCTCGGCACCTGCGGTGGCTTCCAGCACGCGCTGCTGGAGTACGCCCGGGCGGTGTGCGGACTGGCGACGGCCGGGCATGCCGAGAACGACCCGGCGGCCGAGGACCTGGTGATCGAGCCGTTGTCCTGCTCACTGGTGGGGCACGAGGGGACGGTGCGAACCATGCCCGGGACCCTCGCCGAACGGATCATCGGGGCCGACCAGACGATGGAGCGCTATCACTGCGCGTACGGGCCCAACCCCCGTTACCTCGATCTGCTGGCACGGAACGGGCTGCGCTTCAGCGGACACGACGAGCAGGGCGCGGTGCGGATCGCCGAGTTACCTGAGCATCCGTTCTTCCTGGGCACCCTGTTCCAGCCCGAACTCGCCGAGACCGACCGGCCGCACCCGGTGATCCGCGCCTTTGCCGCCGCCGCGTGCCGGCGTGCCGGCTTGTCGCCGATCCGGGACGACGTGCCTGCCTGAGTTACGAGCCGGTGAGCCATTCGTCCCGGCACGGCGTCTCAGCCGGGTGGCCGGCACCCCGACGTGCGCGCGAGGCAGCGGCACGAAGGCCAGCTCCTTCGACGATCGACCGGCAGCGGCGATGTTCCAGCGTGACCATTTGTGCCGTACCGCGTGGCCAGCACGGATCGAGGCGGTCGGGAAGCGCCGTCCGGCTGCCCGGGCGACGACCACCCGGACGAATGCGAGACACTTGGTGACTGTGTCCGTACCTGAACTCTCGCCGTACCCCGGCGAATCGGCCGCCGGCGGCCCGGTCCGACCCTCGGCGCTCGACCCGGCGATCGCGGCCCGGCTGCGGCGCGGCCCGGACGGGTTGGTGACCGCCGTGGTCTGCCAGTACGACACCGGCGAGGTGTTGATGGTCGCGTGGATGGACGACGAGGCGCTGCACCGCACCCTGACCACCGGTCGGGCCACCTACTGGTCCCGCAGCCGAGCGGAGTACTGGGTGAAGGGCGCCACCTCCGGGCACCACCAGTTCGTCCGCTCGGTGGCGCTGGACTGCGACGGCGATGCCGTGCTGGTCAGCGTCGACCAGGTCGGGGCGGCCTGCCACACCGGGGAGCGGACCTGCTTCTTCACCGAACTGCCGGTCAGCGGCGGAACTGGAGCGCCGACCGGGCTGGGGGCGCCGGCCGACGCCGGGACGCCGACCGGGCTGGGGGCGCCGACCGACGCCGGGACGCCGACCGGGCTGGGGGCGCCGACCGGAACCGGCCGCGAGACCCCGGCCGCCGGTGGGGTCGAGGCGCCGACGGCCGACGGGACGGGGCCGGCATGACGAGCGGCGCGGTGCTTCCTGATGAGGGCGCCTTCCTGGCCGCCGCCGCCGACCGGCGGGTGGTGCCGGTGACCCGGCGGTTGCTCGCCGACGGGGAGACCCCGGTGGGGGTCTACCGGAAGCTGGCCGGCGGCCCGGGGACCTTCCTGCTGGAGTCCGCCGAGCAGGGGGCCGGCCCGGCAGGCATCGCCTGGTCGCGGTACTCGTTCATCGGCGTACGCAGCGCCGCCACCCTGGTCGAGCGGGACGGCCGGGCGGCCTGGCTCGGCACCCCGCCGGCTGGGTTGCCCACGGACGGTGACCCGGTCGACGTGTTGCGGGCCACCGTCGCAGCACTGGCCGGCCCGAGTGCCAGCACCTTCGGGCTCCCGCCGCTGACCGGTGGAATGGTCGGCTATCTGGGTTATGACCTGATCCGCCGCTTCGAGCGGCTGCCGAACACCGCCCCCGACGAGTTGGGCGTGCCGGAGCTGGGCATGATGCTCGCCACCGACCTGGTGGTGCTCGACCACTACGACTCCGCCGCGATCCTCGTCGCCAACGCCGTCCTGCCGGCCCTGGACGAGCCGGGCCGGGAGTCCCAGGTGCGGGCCGCCTACCACAACGCTGTCGGCCGGTTGGACGCGATGACCAGCTCGCTGTCCCGGCCCAATCCGCCGCTGATCTCGACGGTGTCCGGTACCGAGGTGGGTGCGGTGGTCAGCCGGACCCCCGCGGGCCAGTACCAGAAGGCGGTGGAGACGGCCAAGGAGGCGATCCGCGCCGGGGAGTGTTTCCAGATCGTGGTGTCCCAGCGCTTCGAGCGGACCACCGACGCGGATCCGCTGGACGTCTACCGGGTACTGCGGACGACCAATCCCAGCCCGTACATGTACCTGCTGCGCTTCGACGCCTTCGACATCGTGGGTTCGTCGCCCGAGGCCCATCTGAAGGTGACCGCGGTCGGTGACGGCAGCCGCCGGGCGATGCTGCACCCGATCGCGGGGACCCGACCGCGCGGCGACGACCCCGAGGCCGATGCCCGGCTCGGCGCCGAACTGCTCGCCGACCCCAAGGAGCGCGCGGAGCACGTGATGCTTGTTGACCTGGGTCGCAACGACCTGGGCCGGGTCTGCCTACCGGGCACCGTGGAGGTGCCGGAGTTCGCCACCATTGAGCGGTACAGCCACGTCATGCACATCGTCTCCACGGTTGTCGGCACGCTGCGGTCGGACCGGACGGCGTTCGACGCGCTGGCGGCCACCTTCCCGGCCGGCACGCTCAGCGGGGCGCCGAAGGTGCGGGCCATGGAGCTGATCGAAGGGCTGGAACCGGCCCGCCGGGGCCTGTACGGCGGGACCGTGGGTTACATCGGATTCGGGGGTGACCTGGACATGGCGATCGCCATCCGCACGGCGCTGATCCGGGACGGCCGGGCGTATGTCCAGGCCGGGGCCGGGGTGGTAGCCGACTCGGACCCGGACGCCGAGGACCGGGAGACACGGAGCAAGGCCGCCGCCGTGCTCGCCGCCATCGCCGCCGCCGAGACACTGCGGCCAGCCCGGTGACCGGTGAGCGTGCACCGGCCAGCCCGGTGGCCGGCGAGCGTGCGCCGGATGGCGGGACCGCCACGGACCGTCCCGGCGCGGCGGGTCTGGCAGGCCCGCGCGGCCTGGCGTACGCGGCGCTCGCCGGCCTGGCTGGTGGCGGCCTGGCTCTGTACGCGAGCACCCGCACCTGGTCGGTCGACGTGCTGGCGCGGCCACCGCTGCCGGATCGGGAAATCGCCCGGACCGGCGCCGAGCTGCTGCCCTGGCTGCCGGCGCTGGCCGTCGTCGCGCTGGCCGGCGCCGCGGCCGTGCTCGCCACCCGGGGGCGGGTACGGCGAGCGGTCGGGGTGCTGCTCGCGTTGGTCGGCGTGGCGGTCGCCGTGGGCGGCGGGTACGCGCTGCTCGGCCGTGCCGATGTCGGGCCCGGCTGGCCGGTGTTGTGCCTGCTGGGGGGCCTGCTGGCAACGGCGGGTGCGGTGGCCGCCGTCCGGTACGGTCACCGCTGGCCGGTGATGGGGGCCCGCTACGAGCGGACCTCCGCCCCGGGAGGATCGGAGGCTCTGGCGCCGGGTGGTCGGGTCGAGCCGGAGCGGGCCCGGCAGGCGTGGGACGCGATCGACCGCGGCGAGGATCCCACGGTCTGAGCGCGGGGGCCTGTCGACGCTATGTGTCGGGAAGGGTCCTTCCGCGCAGCGCCAGCCGGAGCTCCTCCCGGTGACGTGCCCGCTCCCGGTCGGCGCGGACCGCGGCCCACGCGTTGTGCCACGCCACCCGGGTACGCCGTTCACCTCCGACGGCCCGGTCGACCGCGTGGGCCAACCCGATGGCCAACGACACGACGGCTCGCGACAGGGCATAGCCGGACGAACGGTAAACACCGGATGGGTCGGAGGAAACAGTGCGTACAGCCATTTTCACTCCCGCCGCTCCGACCCGGACCCGGGGGCCCCGGGTCGAGTCTGCCGAACGCCGATGCTGCCCGTCCGGTGTTTCCGACCGGTGACACCCCCGCGGCCGGGAAGTTCCGGCCACCCCGCGCGGCGGACGCGCACCGAATTGGGCGCGGCGATGCCATGTCGGGCCGTCGGGCGTACCCTCACGATGTGGTGATCGTCGATGAACTCCCCGTGGCGTTCGGTGATGCGGGACTCACCAAAAGTGGCCCATTATGCCGCAACGCGTCAGGTGAGCGACGCCATACCCCCTGCTCTACCGCCCCGGCGGTGCCCCATAACATCGGCCCATGACACCCGGAGAGGGGATTCCGTTGGTGACTGCTGAGCAAGCGAACGAGGAAGGCGACGGCCGGACGTCGACGCCGGCAGGCAGTGTGCTCGACGAGATCCTGGCCGGGGTCCGTGAGGACGTCGAGCAGCGACGGCGCCAGCTTCCGCTCGAGCTCGTCCGCGAGCAGGCGGCCAAGGCGCAGCCACCCATCGACGCGTACGCGGCCCTGCGCCGCTCCGGCGTCGCGGTGATCGCCGAGGTCAAGCGCTCCTCCCCGTCCCGGGGACAACTCGCCCCGATCGCCGACCCGGCGAGCCTGGCGGTGGAGTACGCCGCGGGCGGCGCCCGGTGCATCAGCGTGCTCACCGAGAACCGGTGGTTCGGCGGCTCGCTCGGTGACCTCACGGCGGTGCGCGCCGCCGTGGACATCCCAATCCTGCGCAAGGACTTCGTCGTCTCCAGCTATCAGGTGCACGAGGCCCGCGCCTACGGTGCCGACCTGGTCCTGCTGATCGTCGCGGCGCTGCCGCAGAACGCCCTCGTCGGGCTCCTCGAACGGGTCGAGTCGCTCGGGATGACCGCACTCGTCGAGGTGCACACCGAGGAGGAGGCGGACCGGGCGCTGGACGCCGGAGCACGGGTGATCGGGGTCAACGCCCGCAACCTGCGTACGCTGGAGGTCGACCGGTCCGTCTTCGAGCGGATCGCGCCGGGACTGCCGAGCGGGGTGGTGAAGATCGCCGAGTCCGGTGTGCGCGGGCCGCACGACCTGATCCGGTACGCCTCGGCCGGCGCCGACGCGGTGCTCGTGGGCGAAGGGCTGGTGACCCAGAAGAGCCCCCGCGAGGCGGTGGCCGAACTGGTGAACGCCGGTAACCACCCGGCCACGCCACGGCCGGTGCGCTGACCGGCGCGCACAACGCGGTGCGCTCGCCGACAACAACCCACCCGGGAACCGGCGGGCTCGTCCCGCCGTGAGCGAGAGGACACCGACGCCGATGAGCGCCACCGCCCTGGCCGCTGCGGCCGGCCTGCTGCCCGACGAATCCGGGCACTTCGGCCGGTATGGCGGCCGTTTCGTCCCTGAGGCGCTGGTCGCGGCGCTCGACGAACTCGACACGGCGTACCGGCACGCGGTGGCCGACGAGGCATTCCAGGCCGAGTTCGCCGCGATGCTGCGCGACTACGCCAACGCCCCGTCGCCGCTCTACCGGGCCGAACGGCTGTCCGCCAAGGTCGGCGCGCAGGTGCTGCTCAAGCGCGAGGATCTCAACCACACCGGTGCGCACAAGGTGCGCAACGCGCTCGGCCAGGCGCTGCTGACCCGCCGGATGGGCAAGCCGCGCATCATCGCCGAGACCGGGGCCGGCCAGCACGGCGTCGCCAGTGCCACCGTCGCCGCGTATCTCGACCTGGAGTGCGTGGTCTACATGGGCGAGGTGGACACCGAGCGGCAGGCGGTCAACGTGGCCCGGATGCGGATGCTCGGCGCCACCGTGGTGCCGGTGACCAGCGGTTCGCGCACGCTGAAGGACGCCATGAACGAGGCGCTGCGGGACTGGGTGGCCAGCGTCGACAAGACGCACTACCTGATCGGCAGCGCCGCGGGCCCGCACCCGTTCCCGGCGATGGTCCGCGACTTCGTGCGCGGCATCGGCGACGAGACCCGCCGCCAGTGCCGCGACCTTGTCGGTGGGCTCCCCGACGCGGTGGCCGCCTGCGTCGGTGGCGGATCCAACGCCATCGGCATGTTCTTCCCGTTCATCCGGGACGAGAGCGTTCGGCTCTACGGGTTCGAGGCGGGTGGCGAGGGGACGGAGACCGACCGGCACGCCGCGAGCATCACCGGCGGCTCCGCGGGAGTGTTGCACGGTGCCCGCACCTACGTGTTGCAGGACGCCGACGGGCAGACCCGGGAGTCACACTCGATCTCCGCCGGGCTGGACTATCCGGGCGTGGGCCCCGAGCACGCCTGGTTGCACGACACCGGGCGGGCCCGGTACGCCCCGGTCACCGACGCCGAGGCGATGGCGGCCTTCCGGCTGCTGTGCCGCACCGAGGGGATCATCCCCGCCATCGAGAGCGCGCACGCCCTGGCCGGCGTCGTGAAGATCATCCCGGCGCTCCGCGACGAGCTGGGCCGGGAGCCGACAATTGTGATCAACCTGTCCGGCCGGGGTGACAAGGACATGTCCACCGCAGGCACCTACTTCGGCCTGCTGGACGAGGAGACGGCGTGAGCGCGAGGAGTGAGCCGGGTTTGCGAGCCCCGCAGTCGCGAACGGAGGATGTGAGCCCGTGAGCATCGCGGTGGCGTTCGAGAAGGCGCGCGCCGAGGGCCGCGCCGTGCTGATCGGCTGCATGCCGACGGGGTTCCCGACGGTTGAGGGCAGCATCGCCGCGATGACCGCGATGGTCGAGGCGGGCGTCGACGTGATCGAGGTGGAGATCCCGTACTCCGATCCGGTGATGGACGGGCCGGTGATCCAGAAGGCCAGCGACATCGCCCTGGCCGGCGGCGTGCGCACCGCCGATACGTTGCGCGCCATCGAGGCGGTGGCGGCGGTCGGCGCGCCGGTCGTCACGATGACCTACTGGAACCCGATCGAGCGGTACGGCGTCGACCGGTTCGCCCGGGACCTCGCGTCCGCCGGGGGCACCGGCCTGATCACCCCGGACCTGATCCCGGACGAGGCCGGCGAGTGGCTGGCCGCCTCCGACGCGTACGACCTGGACCGCACCTTCCTGGTGTCGCCGTCCTCCACCGACGCCCGGATCGCGATGACCACGGGGCACTGCCGGGGCTTCGTCTACGCGACCGCCCTGATGGGCGTGACCGGCGCCCGGGAGAGCACCTCCGATCTCGCGCCCGTCCTGGTCGGCCGTGTTCGGGAGGTCAGTGACCTGCCGGTGGGCGTCGGACTCGGCGTCGGCACCGGCGAGCAGGCAGCCGCTGTCGCCGCGTACGCGGACGGGGTGATCGTGGGTAGCGCGCTGGTCCGCTGCGTGCTGGACGCTCCCGATCAGGCTGCCGGGTTGACCGCGCTGCGCCGGTTGAGCGCCGAACTGGCCGAGGGCGTCCGCACCCGCGCCTGACCCGCCCCCCGCCCCCCGCGCCCGCCGTTGCTCTAGGGCAGATGGTCGTGATTGGAGATCGACAAGCGACCATCTGCCCTAGATCGGCGAGGAGGTGAGGGGGGTTAGGGGGGTGGGGGGTGGGGGTGCGTCGGTGGCCTCGGGCAGTTCCGGTTCGGCGTCCCGGTGCACGTTCCGCAGTACCCCGGACCGGCCGGCGGTGGCGTCCGCGATCGCCGTCCGGGTGGTCGGCGTCATCGGCTGGGGCAGGTCGTCCGGGTCATGCCAGGAGAGCCGGCAGATCCGACCGGGCGCGTTGACGGTCGCCTCGGCGCCGTGCACCCGGCCACGAAAGACGTGCACCAACACGTCCGGGAGTGGGCTCGCGGGCCGGCCGGCGCGGTGACGGCCGTTGCCGGAGCGGTGACCGGGGCCGACCGACGTCCCGCCGCCACCGGGCTGCGCCGGGAGTGCGGGGGGCCCGGCGGCGGATCCGTCGCCCGTGAGGTGGTAGATCCCCACCAGGTCGACGATCTCCACCGCCATGCCGGTCTCTTCGAGGATGTCCCGTTCGGCGGCGTGTATCGGGCTTTCCTCGCGTCGGATCCGGCCGCCCGGCAGACCCCAGCGGCGGTGTCCCTGGCTCTGCTGACAGAGCAGCACGCGGCCGGCGTCGTCGGTAACGACCGCGGCGACCGCGGATGTGAGCGAGTTCATAACTCCCGAGGGTACGGCCGCTGCTCCGGTAAGTCAGCCGGCACGTGTCGCACGCCCGGGGTGCCATGGTTGCGGGGTGCGGCGGTAGCGTGTGCATCCGTGACTCTCGCTTCACCGCAGCCACAGGCGGCAATACCCAGCCCCACCACCGCGGTCTGGGAGCTCGGGCCCATTCCGATCCGGGCGTACGCGCTCTGCATCGTGCTCGGCATCGTCGTCGCGGCGGTGGTGACCGAGATCCGGATGCGACGTCGCGGGGTCGCGCCGGGCGCGGTCCTGGACATCGCGTTGTACGCGGTGCCGGCAGGCATCATCGGCGCCCGCATCTATCACGTCATCACCTCGCCGCAGGAGTACTTCGGCGAGGGCGGCGTGCCGCTTGACGCGTTCAAGATCTGGCAGGGCGGGTTGGGCATCTGGGGCGCGGTGGCCGGCGGGGCGCTAGGTGCCTGGTTCGCCGCCCGCCAACTCGGCATCCCACTCAGCCTGGTCGCCGACGCGCTGGCTCCGGGCCTGCCGCTGGCCCAGGCGATCGGCCGGCTCGGCAACTGGTTCAACAACGAGCTGTACGGCCGTGCGACGACGCTGCCGTGGGGCCTAGAGGTGCACCAGATGGACGGGTACAACCCGGGGCACGCGTTGCGGGACAGCAACGGTGAGCCGGTCCTGGAACCTGGGCTCTACCATCCGACGTTCGCGTACGAGTTGTTGTGGAACGTCGCCGTCGCGGCGTTGGTGTTCCTGGCGGACCGGCGGTGGAAGTTCGGCCGGGGGCGGGCGTTCGCGCTGTACGTGATGGGCTACACCGCCGGCCGGTTCTGGATCGAGATGATCCGCGACGACACGGCGAACCGCATCCTGGGGGTCCGGCTCAACGTGTGGACCGCCGCCCTCGTCTTCATCGCGGCGTTGATCTACTTCCTGCGGGTGCGTGGCCCCCGTGAGTACGTGGTTCCGTTACCGCCCGAGACCGCTCCAGCCGGCGGACCCGCCACCTCGGACGTGTCCCAGCTGGACGTGTCCCGCAAGACCACCGCCGCACCGCCGGTGCGGTACCGGGTGGCCAGCGAGGCGGAGTTCACCGCGTACCGGGAAGGCGGCACGGTTCCGCCGGAGCCGGAGCCGGGGCCGGGGCCGGGGCCGGGGCCGGAGCCGGAGCCGGAGCCGGAGCCGGAGCCGGAGCCGGAGCCGGAGCCGGAGCCGGAGCCGGAGCCGGAGCCGGAGACCGGCGACACCGCCGACCGTGCCTCGGCACGGTCGGGCCGTCGGGCTACCGGCGACACCGCGGACCGGGCGACCGACGCCGACGGGCCCGATGCCCCGGCGGGTGGTGCCGGGACCGCGGTCGGCCCTCCGGCACCCCGCGCTGCCGACCAGGACTATTGAGCGGAGGAACCGCACCTATGCGGACGGCGGTGGTGGTGGGCGCCGGCGTGGGTGGTCTCGCGGCGGCGGGTGCGCTCGCCCGCACCGGCTGGCAGGTGACCCTGCTGGAGGCCGCGGACCGGGTGCGGGCCGACCGGACCGCGTTGGTGCTGTGGCCCAACGGCATCCGGGCGTTGCAGTCGCTCGGTCTGGGCGGTGGACTGGAGGCGATCGCCAGCCCGCTGCCCGCGGGCGGGGTACGCCGTCCGGACGGGCATTGGCTCGTGAAGCCCAGACCGGTGCCCGCGGATCGGGTCCCGGTCCTGGTGCACCGGGAGGACCTGCACGACGCGCTCGTCGCTGGGCTGGGTGAACGGGTGGAGATCCGCACCGGGATCCGGGTCACCCGCGCCGATCTCGGTGACCGGCCGGCCGTCACCGACGGGCGGTACACCTTCGCGGCGGACCTCGTGGTGGCCGCCGACGGCATCGACAGTCCGGTCCGTCGCCGGCTGGCACCGGAATCCACGGTGGTCAGCACGGGGTGCGCGGCGTTCCGCGCTGTCATTCCGTGGTACCGGGCGCCTGACCTGTCCACCGACACGCACGTGTGGAGCGGCGAGGTGCTGGGTTCCGGCTACCGTTTCGTCGCCGCGTCTCTCGGCGAGCGGGGCTCCTCCGGTGGATCGACCAGGGGCGGCATCTACTGGACCGTGACCGCCGCCGGTGCCGCGCGCCCGGAGCCGCCGGCGACCCAGCTCGCGTTGCTGCGTCGTTGGCTGGCTGGCTGGCCGTCCCCGGTCGGTGAGTTGCTGGCGGCGACCGACCCGCAGGATCTGATCCAACAGGAGGTACGGGAGCTGCGTCCGCTGCCTCGCGGCCTCGGCTTTCCGGGGGGCGACGGAGGGGTGGTGCTGCTCGGCGATGCCGCCCACGCCATGCCGCATCACCTCGGGCAGGGTGCCTGTCTCGCGTTCGAGGACGCGGCGACGCTCGGTGCCCTGGTCGCGCCGGCCTCGCCAGGCGAGCAGTTGTGTGCCGCGATCGGGTCGTACAGCAGGCTTCGGCTACCCCGCGTCACCACCATGGTCCGCCAGTCCCGCCGGATGTCGGCGGTGCTGCGTACCCGGGGCCGGTTGGCGTTGCGCGCCCGGGACGTGGCCCTCGGCACCCTCACGCCTCGGCTGATGGGCAGTGCCGCCGATGTCGCGGCGCAGTGGCGTCCTCCCGCCTGACCCGACCCCTGCGGTGTTGATCGACGTTTTCCCTGCTCAGCGGCACCTTCGGCGGAGGATCGAGGCGTTCTGGCGGGCCACCCGGTCCGAACGGATGGCGATCGCCCGGTAGCGGCGGGCCACAATTACCGGGAGTGAGGGGAGGACTCCCGTGCGGTATGATCTTGATCGCCCGCCGCTGGCCCGCCCCCTGGGGCGGTCGTCGGATGACGTCCGCCTCCCCGGACCGGTGGACGCCCGTCAGTTCGACCAGTTTGTCGGCCGGGCACATGGTCGAATGGCCGCCGGTGACCTGATGTCAGCGGTTCGACTGTTCCGCGCGGCGCTGCTGCTGTGGCCCGCCGCGCCACCCGGCGCCGCGCCGCCCGGCTCGACCGCCGCGCCACCCGGCGCCGCGCCGCCCGGCTCGACCGCCGCGCCACCCGGGCTGAGCGGCTTGACCGCCCCGGCCGGCGGCCAGTTCCCGTCGCCGGGTGGGCTGTCGGTCGGCGCGATGCGATCGGCGCAGGCTCGGGTGGCCGCCGTGGAGGACCGGTGGGAGTGCGAGCTGCGCCTCGCCGCGGCCGCGTACCAGGCCGCGGGTGGTCCGATCGCGGACCGGACGGTGGTCGCCGAGGGCGACGCGGCAGTGGCCGTGGCCGCCCGCGCCAGGGCCGAGCTGCTGGCCGCTCTGATCGACCATCCGCTGCGCACCCGATTGTGGGAACTGCTCCTCACCGCGGCCTTCCTGGCCGACGGCCGGCGGGCTGCCGCCGAGGTGGCCGATCAGGCCGAACGGACGTTTCGCGAGCAACTGGGGGTGGAGCCCGGCGAGCGGGTGCGCCGGCTCGCTCGTGCCGCGCAGCGCGGCGACCTCGTCGAGGAGTGGGCCCGTCCCGACCCGGTGGACGAACCGGATCGCCGTGTGTCGCCCGGATCGGTCGGGGCGGGCGGTGGATCCGCCGACCGGATCGGCGTCATTGGCGGGTCGGCGGCCGGACGGGCCGGTGGCACCGGGGTGCTCGGCGACCGCCGGACCGGTTCCGGCGTGACCGGCCGCGACCGGCCCCGGGTGGTGCCCCCCCGCCTGCCGGTCCCGATGACCTCCCTACTCGGCCGGGAGGCGCTGCTGGCCACGGTGGAGCGGGTGCTTACCGGGCCCGGGCTGACGACCCTCACCGGGACCGGCGGCTCCGGCAAGACCCGGCTCGCGCTTGCCGTCGCGCACCGGGCCGCCGCGGGCCAGGCGTGGTTCGTCGACCTCAGCGCGGTGGACGACGCGACACGGGTGGCCGAGGCCATCGCCGCTTCCCTCGGCGTACGCCCCGGACCGGACCATTCCGGATCGGCGGAGGCCCTCGTCGACGCTCTCGCCGACGCCTCGGCCTTGCTCGTGTTGGACAACTGTGAGCAGGTGGTGATTGGTTGCGCCGCCGTGCTGCGGGTCCTGCTGCGCCGGTGCCCGCGCCTGCGGGTGCTGGCTACGAGCCGGATCGCGTTGCGTGTCGTCGGCGAGCGGCTGGTCCCGGTCCCACCGCTGGCGGCGCCGGTGCCCGGCCGTGGATACACCCTCGCCGACCTCGCTCTGCATCCGGCAACCCGGCTCTTCCTGGAGCGGGCCCGGGCCCGCTCCGGCCATCCGGTCACCGCCGACAGCGCGGACGCGGTGGTGCGGCTCTGCACCGAACTGGATGGTCTGCCGCTGGCTATCGAGTTGGCCGCGGCGTGGACGCCGACGCTGAGCGTGGCCGAGATCGTCCGGCGGACGGCGGCCGACCCGCTGCTGCTGCGCAGCCCCGATCCGACGGCACCGAGCCGGCACCGGACCGTCGCCGCCGCGGTGGAGACCAGCGTCCGGCACCTCGACCCCGAAGCCCGGACCCTCTTCGAATGGCTGAGCGTGGTGGGCGTGGGGTTCGACCTGGAGACGATCAGGGCGATGCGCGGAGCGTCCGGGGCTCGGGCGCTGGCCTCGCTTGTCGACGCCTCGCTGGTGACGCCGGTGAACGACGCCGAGCAGTTCCGCAGTGGCGCGCCGCCCGTCGGTGACCGGCCACCACCGGTCGCGCCGCTGCCGGCAGACCATCCGACGCGGCCGACCCGCTATCGGATGCTGGTGCCGGTCCGCCGGCACGCCCTGGCTCGGCTGACCGCCAGCGGTGCCGAGCCGGCCGCCCGCCGGGCGCATGCGCGGTTCGTCGTCGCGTTCGCGGAGCGGGCCGCTGGTGGGCTGCAGGGGCCGGGGCAGGAGTGTTGGCTGCATCGGCTGCGCGCCGAGGAGCCCAGCCTGCGGGCGGCCATGCGCTGGTTGGCGGTGGACGATGACGGGCGGGGCGACCTGCGCCTGGCCGCCGCGCTGTCCCGGTACTGGCGGCTGGAGGGCCATTACCGGGAGGGACTTGGTTGGTTGGACGCGGCACTGGAGCGGCATCGGGAGGCCCCGGCCGCACTGCGTGCCGGGGCGGCCACCGCCGCCGCCATGCTGGCCATGCTGCTCTGCGACTACCCGACCGCCGCCCGGCACGCCGCGGTGGCCCGGGCGGCCTGCCAGGTCACGGACGACCGGACCGGTGAGGCCCGGGTGGAGCTGATCCTCGGCTCGGTGGCCCGGGAGCAGGCCAGGTACGCCGAATCCGCGGCGCACCTGGCCGCCGCGGCGGCGCTGTTCGCCGACGGGGACGACGAGTGGGGCGAGGCACAGACTGTCCAACTGCGTGGCTTCACCGCCTGGCTGTCAGGGGATCTCGATCGGGCCGAGTCCCGGTTGCGGGTCAGCCTGCGGCGGTTCGCCCGGCTCGGCGATGTGGCGGCGGAGGCCACCGCGCTGATGAACCTGGGCGCGGTGGCGTTGTACCGGGGTGATCCCGACCGGTCGGCGTCGCTGCTGGACGCGGCCCTGCGCCGGTACGCCACGATCGGCTTCCCGGAGGGGGTGGGCTGGGCGCACAACCTGCGTGGCCTGGTGGAACTCGGGGCCAGGCGGACCGCGCGGGCCAAGGCCCACCTGCTGGCCAGCCTCGCCGCGCATCGCTCGGTGGGCGACCGCTGGCGAACCGCGAGCGTGCTGGAGGCACTGGCCGAGGTCGCCCGGGTGGAGCAGGACCGGCCGCGGGCGGCTGCACTGCTCGGCGGGGCGACCCGGATCCGGGAGGAGATCGGCGCTCCGGTGCCGGCCTGCGAACGGCCGGCGACCGAGGCGGTGGCCGCCGCTCTGCTCGCCGACCTGGGACCGGCCGCCTATTCGGGGGCGGTGCTGCACGGGCGGGGGGCGTCGATAGACACCCTGATCGGCGGTGTCGGCGGGACCGGCACCGGGGGGATCGGCGGGACCGGTGCCGCGCCGCATGAGGCCGCATCGATCACCGGCGGTCGGACCCACCCCCCGGCCGCGCGGGCGCGGTGCGCGGAGGAGCGGGAGGTCGAGCGAGTCAGCCGATGACCGCCGCGGGTTCGGCGATGCAGGCCGTGCCGACCCGCCGGAACCCGGCTCGCAGGTACACCCGGGCGATCTCCTCGCTGCCCGCGGACAGGAAGATCAAGTCGGTGCCCCCGGAGAGCAGCCGCTCGGCGAGGGCGGCGGTGAGCGCGGCGCCCACCCCACGCCGACGGGCCGCCGGCAGCGTGGCCACCCCGGCGATCTCGGCGACGTCGTCGACCCGCATCGCCATCCCGCTCGCCACCGCGCCGTTGCCGGGAGCCACCGCCAGCGCTGACAGCCGGCGACCGGCCTCGGTGCGACCGCGCTCCTCCTCGATCTCGGGCGCGGTCAGGTCCACCAGGGCGGCGTCCCGCTCGGCCGGGCCGGCGTCACCCTGACCGGTGCCGGCGTGCCCGAATCCCACGGCCGCCACCGCCCGCCGGGTCGCCACGTCGGCCGGAAAGTCCGCGGACGCCGGGTCCAGGATCCGCACCGGTACGTCGGACAGTTCGGCCGGGCTCGGCAGGCGTGCCGGATCCAGCACCATCAGGGGCGCCTCCAGGACGGACAGCCCGGCCGAGCGAGCGACGGCGAGCAGTTCAGGGGTGCGCTCGTGCACCCACTCGAACGACTCGGGAAGGCCGAGATCGCGCTGGCGGGCACGGACCGCGGCGACATCTGCCGCGGACGGCGGGTCGACCGCGGCCAACCGGGGTCGCGCGTAATAGGGCCAGCCGGCGGCCGCGTCCCGGACGAACAGGACCAGACCGCCGATATCCTCCGCGCGTGCACCGTCCCGGGGGACCGCGTCATAGAAGCGTTCCAACCGGTCGAAAAGCCCATCCAGCGCAGCAGCCACCGCGCGAGACTACACGTCCCAGACTCTGGACGGGTGATCAATCCGGGCCTGGTGGAGTCCGGCGCGCCCTAACGTAGACTCGGGAAACCAACAAGGGCCGACGTCGTCCCGACCGTGATGGAACGTGAATGACGACAGGAGACCCGGTGGATTTTCCGTACCCTCTCCCGCCGCAGCCCGCTCCGCCGGCCACCGGCCTTCCAGAGCCTGTCGGGCTCTACGACCCCGCGAACGAGCACGACGCCTGCGGGGTGGCCTTCGTCGCCGACCTGCACGGCCGGCGCTCCCACGACGTGGTGACCCGCGGCCTGGCCGCGTTGCGTCGCCTCGACCATCGTGGCGCCCGCGGCGCGGAGCCGAACACCGGTGACGGCGCGGGGATCATGCTCCAGGTCCCCGACGCCTTCCTGCGCGAGGTGGTCGACTTCCCGCTGCCGCCGGCCGGCGCGTACGCCACCGGGCTGGCATTCCTGCCCACGGATCCGGACGCGGCGGCGGTGGCCCGCCGAGTGGTGGAGAAGTACGCGCTGGTGGAGGGTGCGGAGATTCTCGGCTGGCGGGACGTGCCGGTCGACCCGACCGGACTCGGCGAGACCGCGCTCACCGTCCGGCCGGTGATCCGCCAGCTCTTCCTCGCCGCCCACCGGCTCACCGACTCGCCGGCCGGTCCGGCCGGTTCGCCGCTGACCGGCATCGAACTGGACCGGGTGGCCTTCTGCGTGCGCAAGCAGGCCGAGCGGGAGAGCGCCGAGCGGGGCGCCCCGGCCTACTTCCCGTCGTTGTCCGCGCGCACCCTGGTCTACAAAGGCATGCTGACCCCCGACCAGTTACCGGCGTTCTTCCCCGAGCTGGGCGACCCGCGGCTGGCGAGTGCGATCGCACTTGTGCACTCGCGGTTCTCCACAAACACGTTCCCGTCCTGGCCGCTGGCCCACCCGTACCGGTTCGTGGCCCACAACGGTGAGATCAACACGATCCGCGGCAACCGCAACTGGATGCAGGCCCGGGAGGCGCTGCTCCGGAGTCCGCTGATCCCCGGGTCCATGCGCCGGCTGTTCCCCATCTGCACCCCGGGCGCCTCCGACTCGGCCAACCTCGATGAGGTGCTGGAACTGCTGCACCTGGCCGGCCGCAGCCTGCCGCACGCCGTACTCATGATGATCCCGGAGGCCTGGGAGAACGACCCCGACATGTCCGCGGACAAGCGGGCGTTCTACCGCTTCCACGCCACCCTCATGGAGCCGTGGGACGGGCCGGCCTCGGTCGCCTTCACCGACGGCACGCTGGTCGGCGCGGTGCTGGACCGCAACGGGCTGCGCCCGGGGCGCTGGTGGCGCACCGCCGACGGTCTGGTGGTGCTCGGCAGCGAGGCCGGCGTGCTGGACCTGGATCCGGCGGACGTGGTCGCCAAGGGCCGGTTGCGGCCGGGCCGGATGTTCCTGGTCGACACCGAGGCCGGGCGGATCGTCACCGACGACGAGATCAAGAGCGAGCTGGCCGCCGAGCTGCCCTACGACGAGTGGCTGCACGCCGGCATGATCGACCTGGCCGACCTGCCGCCCCGGGAACACACCGTCTACACCCGCGACTCGGTGCTGCGCCGCCAGCAGACGTTCGGCTACACCGAGGAGGAGCTGAAGGTCCTGATCGGGCCGATGGCGCGGACCGGGGCCGAGCCGGTCGGCTCGATGGGCACCGACACCCCGATCTCCCCGCTGTCCACCCGGCCACGGCTGCTCTACGACTACTTCCACCAGCTCTTCGCCCAGGTCACCAACCCGCCGCTGGACGCCATCCGGGAGGAGTTGGTGACCAGCCTGCGGTCCACCATCGGTCCGGAGGGCAACCTGCTGGGGCCCGGCCCGGCGAGCTGCCGGCAGATCACGCTGCCGTACCCGGTGCTCGACAACGACGACCTGGCCCGGATCCTCTCCGTCGACGACGACGGTGACCTGCCGGGGTTCAAGGCGGTCCGGGTCTCCGGGCTGTACCGGATCCGCGAGGGGGCGGCCGGAATCAAGGCCCGGCTCACCGAGATCTGCCGGCACGTGTCGGAGGCGATCGAGGACGGGGTACGCATCCTGGTGCTCTCCGACCGGGACTCCACCGCCGACCTCGCGCCGATCCCGTCGTTGCTGCTCACCGCGGCCGTCCACCAGCACCTGGTACGCGAGCAGACCCGGACCCGGATCGCGCTGGTCGTGGAGAGCGGGGACTGCCGGGAGGTGCACCACGTCGCCGTGCTTATCGGTTACGGCGCCGCCGCGGTCAACCCGTACCTGGCCTTCGAGACCGTGGAGGACCTGGTCCGGACCAGGGCGTTGGCCGTCACCGAGCCGGCCGCCGCGGTGCGCAACTACGTCAAGGCGCTCGGCAAGGGCGTCCTGAAGATCATGTCGAAGATGGGCATCTCCACCGTGTCGTCGTACTGCGGTGCCCAGGTCTTCGAGGCGGTCGGGCTGGAGACCCGGTTGGTGCAGCGGTACTTCGCGGGCACCTCCAGCACCATCGGCGGGATCGGGCTGGCCGGCATCCACGCCGAGATCGCCGCCCGGCACGCCCGGGCGTACCCGCCGGGGGACACCGCCTCCGCGGACCAGGCGGTGGACCGGCGGCTCGCGGTCGGCGGCGAGTACCAGTGGCGCCGCGAGGGCGAGCTGCACCTGTTCAACCCGGAGACGGTCTTCCTGCTCCAGCACGCCACCCGGCACCGGCAGTACGAGGTGTTCCGCCGGTACACCGCGACGGTCGACGAACTGGCCGCGAAGGCCGGCTCGTTGCGCGGGCTGTTCCGGCTGCGCACCGGGGAACGGGAACCGGTGCCGCTGGACGAGGTGGAACCGGCCAGCGAGATCGTCAAGCGGTTCGCCACCGGCGCCATGTCGTACGGATCGATCTCGGCGGAGGCGCACGAGACGCTCGCCGTGGCGATGAACCGCCTCGGCGGCAAGTCCAACACCGGCGAGGGCGGCGAGGACGTCGACCGGCTGTACGACCCGGCCCGGCGCTCGGCGGTCAAGCAGATCGCCAGCGGACGGTTCGGGGTGACAAGCGAATACCTGGTCAACGCCGACGATCTCCAGATCAAGATGGCGCAGGGCGCCAAGCCGGGGGAGGGCGGGCAACTGCCCGGCAACAAGGTGTGGCCGTGGATCGCCCGCACCCGGCACGCCACCCCCGGGGTGGGGCTGATCTCCCCGCCCCCGCACCACGACATCTACTCCATCGAGGACCTGGCCCAGCTCGTCCACGACCTGAAGTGCGTGAACCCGGCCGCGCGGGTGCACGTCAAGCTGGTCAGCGAGATCGGCGTCGGCACCGTCGCGGCCGGGGTGGCGAAGCTCAAGGCCGACGTCATCCTGATCTCCGGCCACGACGGCGGCACCGGTGCCTCGCCGATGAACTCGCTCAAGCACGCCGGCACGCCGTGGGAGCTGGGGCTCGCCGAGGCCCAGCAGACGCTGCTGCTCAACAAGCTGCGTGACCGGGTCACCGTGCAGGTGGACGGCCAGCTGAAGACGGGTCGCGACGTGGTGATCGCCGCGCTCCTCGGCGCCGAGGAGTACGGCTTCGCCACCGCGCCGCTTATCGTCTCCGGTTGCGTGATGATGCGGGTGTGCCACCTGGACACCTGCCCGGTCGGCATCGCCACCCAGAACCCGGTGCTCCGCGAGCGGTTCACCGGCCGGCCCGAGTTCGTGGAGAACTTCTTCCTGTTCCTCGCCGAAGAGGTCCGGGGCTACCTGGCCGAGCTGGGACTGCGGTCGCTCGACGAGGCGATCGGCGCCGCCGAGTTGCTCGACGTGCTGCCGGCGGTCGACCACTGGAAGGCGGGTGGGCTGGACCTGAGCCGGGTGTTGGCGGTTCCGCAGCCGTCGGCTGGCGCGGCCCGCCGCCGTACCCGCGGCCAGGACCACGGGCTGGCCGCCGCGCTGGACAACGAACTGATCGCGCTGGCGGCTCCGGCGCTGGGCGACCCGGGGTCCCCGGATGCCACGCTGGTCACGCCGGTGCGGGCCGCCGTCGCGGTGCGCAACGAGCACCGCAGCGTGGGCGCCATGCTCGGCGGCGAGGTGACCCGTCGGTTCGGTGGCGCCGGGCTGCCGGGCGACACCATCGAGTTCACCCTGACCGGCACCGCCGGCCAGTCGTTCGGGGCGTTCCTGCCGGCCGGGGTGACCCTGCGGCTGGTGGGGGACGCCAACGACTACGTCGGCAAGGGGCTCTCCGGCGGGCGGCTCGTGGTGCGTCCCGACCCGCGGTCGCCGTTCGTCGGCCAGGACACCGACCCCGGCGAACGGGCCGAGGACCAGACCATCGCCGGCAACACCATCCTGTACGGCGCGACCGCCGGTGAGCTGTTCCTGCGCGGCCGGGTGGGCGAACGCTTCGCGGTGCGCAACTCGGGTGCGGTGGCCGTCGTGGAGGGCGTCGGCGACCACGGCTGCGAGTACATGACCGGCGGCACGGTGGTGGTGCTCGGCGAGTGCGGCCGGAACTTCGCCGCCGGCATGTCCGGGGGTACGGCGTTCGTCTGGCGGCTGAACCCGGCACTGGTCAACCACGAGTTGGTGGACCTGTCACCGCTTACCGACGAGCACCGGGTCGGCCTGCACGGCCTGGTGCAGCGGCACTTCGCGGAGACCGACTCGGCGGTCGCGGAGCGGCTGCTCAAGCGGTGGCCTGAGGCGGTGGAGGAGTTCACCGCCGTGGTGCCGCGCGACTACCGGCGGGTCATGGAGATCATGCGAACCGCCGCAGCCGAGGGTCGGGACGTCGACGAGGCCGTGATGTCGGCCCTCGCCGTCCCGGCCAGTCCCGGGTCGGCCGGTGCCGCGGCCGGCTCCCCGCCGGTGGCTGCCGCGTCGCCCATGTTCCGCCGTGACGAGGAGGTTGCTCGTGCCTGACCCGAACGGCTTCCTGCGCCACGACCGCCGGCTGCCGGCCCGCCGGCCGGTGCCGGTGCGGATCCGCGACTGGCGGGAGGTCTACCCGCCCGCCGACGACGCGCTGATCCAGGAACAGGCCACCCGGTGCATGGACTGCGGCATCCCGTTCTGCCACCACGCCTGCCCGCTCGGCAACCGCATCCCGGACTGGAACGACCTGGTGCGCACCGGCCGGTGGGGTGCGGCCATCGAGTCGCTGCACGCCACAAACAACTTCCCGGAGTTCACCGGCCGGCTCTGCCCGGCGCCGTGCGAGGCGGCCTGCGTGCTGAACGTCCCCATGGCCGCGTCACCGGACGGACCCGGCGCGGTGACCATCAAGCAGGTCGAGGTCGAGATCATCAACCGGGCTTTCGACCTGGACCTGGTGACCCCGCGCGCCGTAGCACCGCCGACCGGCCGGCGGGTGGCGGTGGTCGGTTCCGGACCGGCTGGCCTGGCCGCCGCCCAGCAACTGGTCCGGACCGGGCACGCGGTGACCGTCTTCGAACGGGACGACGCGATCGGCGGGCTGCTCCGGTACGGAATCCCCGACTTCAAGCTGGAGAAGCGGCACATCGACCGGCGCCTCGCCCAGCTCGCCGCCGAGGGGGTGGAGTTCCGCACCGGGGTGGACGTGGGCACCGAGGTGACCGGTGCGACGCTGCGGGCGGAGTATGACGCGGTGCTGCTCGCCTGCGGTGCCCTGGCCGGGCGGGACACGCCCGCCACGCCGGGACGCGGGCTGCGGGGCGTACACCAGGCGATGGCGCACCTGGTCGCGGCGAACCGGGTGGTCTCCGGCCGCGAGGCGGAGACGCCGATCGACGCCAACGGTCGGCACGTGGTCATCATCGGCGGCGGCGACACCGCCGCGGACTGCCTGGGCGTGGCGCACCGGCAGGGCGCGGCCGGCGTACACCAGCTGGACCTGTATCCGGAGCCGCCGGCCGCCCGGGACGCCGACCGGGACCCGTGGCCGACCTGGCCGTGGGTCCTGCGCAGCTATCCGGCGCACGAGGAAGGCGGCGACCGGGTCTTCGCGGTCGCGGTGCGGGAGTTCGTCGACGACGGCACGGGCGCGGTGCGGGCTGTCCGGATCGCCGAGGTCACGGTCGAGAAGCGGGACGGGCAGCGGATCCTCACGGTGCTGCCCGGGTCGGAACGGGAGCTGCCGGCGGACCTGGTGCTGCTCGCCATCGGTTTCGAGGGCACCGAGGAGCAGCCGCTGCTCGACCAGCTCGGCGTGGCACGCAACGCCCGCGGTGCCCTGGACACAGACGCCGGTTGGCAGGCGGCCCCCGGGGTGTTCGTGGCCGGGGACATGCATCGCGGCGCCTCGCTGATCGTCTGGGCGATCGCCGAGGGGCGGGCGGCGGCCGCCGCCGTCCACGCCTACCTGGGCGGCGCCGGCACCCTGCCGGTTCCCGTCACGCCGGCCGAGCGCCCGCTCGGCGTGGCCCGCTGAGTCCGGCTGCACCGTACGCTGCCGCGGCGGCCCACGCGGCGATCGGTGTCCGCGGGACGGGGTGACTGTGAGTGCCTGTGAGGCACCGAGATCAGCCACGATCACGCAAAGTGATCGTAGTATTGGCCTATCGTCACCATGGTGAGACACTGATTACCGGTGACGTCTGGTTCTCGGCCATGGGAAGGCGAGTGACATGCAACGGACCATCGTGGACGAGGAGGAGCTCGGGCGAAGAGTGATCTCCGACGTCAAGGCGCGCTTCAAGGAGATGGCCGCGAGTGGTGCCGTCGAAGCGGGCGAGGACTTCGTTCAGGCCCGCGTGTCGATCGAGTTCATCGTGTCGGCGAAGAAGAAGAAGCCCAAGCCGGAGCCAGAGCCGGAACCGGAGCCGTGCTGCGTGTGCTACCGGGTGCCCGGTGGAATCATCTGCGGCGGGGACTGTTGCGGCGACGTGATCGGGGCTGAGCCGGACATCATTATCTAGCGATCGGCGGTACCTCGGGCAACCATCCGGTCACCCCGGCGTAGCCAGCTGACGGCGGAGCCCCGCCCAACGGTATTCGCGGGCGGGGCTCCGTCAACTCGTCAGACGCCGCGCTCGTCCGTACCCGGCCCCGGGTAGGCGGTGGCCGCCTCCGTGCTGCCCGCGAAGACCGCGGCCTGCTGCGGCCAGGTCGGTAGGCTCGCCGGGACCCGCATGCCGGCTCCGCGAACCGCGGACCGCAACGCCTCGACGTTGGTGTCGGCCAGTTGCCGGTACGTCTGGATGCCCGCCGCGCTCAGCGCGGTCGCCATCTTCGGCCCGATGCCCTCGATACGCCGCAGATCGTCGGCCGCCGTCGCCGGGTCGGCCTTCGGAGGGTCCAGCACGGGTGCCGGCGACACCGGCGTCGTCGGCACCCGGCTGTCGTCGGCCGTCGGCTGTTCGGGGATCGTCGGCTGTTCGGGAGCGAGCGGCCGCCCGGCGTCGGATGCCGGGGTGCTCGCGCCGGATTCCTCGGCCGTGGTGGTCGCCGTCTCGGCGTGCGGGGTTTCCACCTCGGTCGGGTCGACCTCGATCGCGTCGCGGCCACCGACCGAGCCGGTGTCACCGACCGCGTCGCTGTCACCGACCGCGTCGCTGTCACCGACCGAGCCGGTGTCACCGACCGCGTCGCGGTCACCGACAGGGCCGGTGCCGCTGACCGGGTCGGGGCCGTCGACCGGCTTCCCGGTCGGCTCTTCCCCGGTCGGCTTGTCGCCCGGCTCGGTGTTCCTGACCGGCTCAGGCGTCCCATCGTCGTCGGGCGAACGTTCCGGCTCCGGCACGTCAGCCGGGCGGCCAGCGTCCTGCCCGGCATCGGCCGAGCGTCCGTCGCCCATCTCGTCCTCCACGGCCAGTGGCGGAACCTGATCCACGACCGCCACGGGGGCGGGGTTGCCGAGGTCACCGTCGGTGGTGGCACGGTGGACCGGTACGTCCACATCGGCCTCGGAGTCAGCGTGCGACCGCGCGCCGTCCGTCGGGGCCCAGCCGGACGCCGCCGCGTTGGTGCTGGCGTCCCCCGCCCGCGCGCCGCGCAGCAGCCAACCGGCCACCGCACCCAGCAGCAGTGCCAATAGGACGATCATGGTGTGCCCGAGGGACCACGCCACGGCCAACCTCCTCCGTCATAGCGCCGGCGGCGCGAGAAAATGTCGAGGCAGCTTCGCATATTGCCGGCACCGGCGACAGGGCTGGTCAGTTCGGAGATGCCGGCAAGGGCCGGCCCGTGGTGGGTCGGCCCTTGCTGGGTGGTGGTGGGTGTGGGTGGTTGGTTAGTGGGTGTAGCCGCGGGTGGCCATCCAGTGGGCGAGGTCGGTGGTGGTGATCCAGTAGCTGGCGGTGTTGGGGTTGGCGGAGTCGGCGATTTTGACGGTGTCGCCGTTGTCGGTGTAGGCGTGGACGGTGATGTAGTGGCCGCCTTCGTAGGTGTGGGGGGTGCCGTTGGTGTCGGTGGCGGTGCCGACGACGTTGGCGACGAGGGCGCGGTTGTCGTCGATGGTGGTGGTGAGGTCGTGTTTGAGGGTGGTGATTTGTTCGTCGGTGATGTGCGGGTTGCTGAGTTCGGTGGTGCGGTACTTGTCGGTGTTGGTGGCCTTGTTGAGGGCCTTGGTGATGTCTTCGGCGCTGTTGGTGCCGGCTTCGGTGGTGCCCATTTGGGTGGCGAGTTCGTCGATGGGGATGTCGTGGCCGCCTGCGGTGAGGGCGTGGCGGGCGGCGGCGGGGCCGCAGTAGTAGAAGTTGGGTTGGGGGGCGTAGTTGACGCGGAGTTCCTTGCCGCCGCCGCGGTCGCCGCGGTTGCGGTGGTCGCCGCGGTCGCGGTCGTGGTTGTCGCGGTCGGTGGTGATGGTGGTGGTGGGTGCGGCGTGGGCGGGGGTGGTGAGGGTGGTGAGGGGGCCGGCGATGGCGCCTGCGGTGAGGGCGAGGCCGGCGGTGGTGAGGGCGGTCTTGCGCAGGGTGGTGTTCAGGATGGTGTTCATGAGGGGGTCCTGCCTTTCGGTGGGGGTTCCGTCGGGCTGGGTGTGGTGGTGTCTTGTGCGCCTCGGGGTGTTCACGGTGGGCGCGGGGACGCGGTGGTGCTCGGCGTCGGGGGGGGTGTAACCGGTGGGTGGGCCGGGATGTTCCCCGCGCGGCTGGCCATGACCGGGTTGAGTGGCCCGGGGGCGGGGAGCTGGTGCCCGGATGTTGCGGGCCGGCCTGCTGGTGCGCGGCGGGGAGCCGGCGCCCGGTGGGTTCAGGGCCCATGAAGTTCAGGCCCTTGGGGGGCGGGCCGCTGGTGCGCGTCTCGGGGATATACAACGCCTGGGTGGGGGCGGAGATTTCCGGCTCGGGGGTGGCCCCGGCCACGGACACTCGGGACATCCCGCCCAGATGATCCGGACATTTGGTGTAAAACGCGCGTCTGGCCCCGCCGCCCGGGTGTTCGCCCATTCTCGGGGCCTCGGGTCGCCCTTGATCGACTCCGTGTGCGGCATGGTGCGTGGTTGGCGCGCGCTCGATGCCCCGATATCCCGCAATCCGAGTTGATGGCGGATCGTCAGTCTGTGGGAGTTCCGTCCGGATTCGTCGGGTCTGGGGCGATGTTGGCCTCGGCGTGGCGCTCACGGAGCCGCGCGTGGATCTCGTCCGGCGTGTACGCGCGCCGCTTGCGCTCGGCGCGGGCGATCACCACACCCGTCGCCGCGACCCCTACGAAGCTCGCCAGCCCGAGTACCTTCCACCACCGCATGTGCCTAGGCTAGCCGCCATGCCGCAGCCGAGCAGCGCACCCGTTCCGACCAATCCGTTGCGCGCGTTGCGCCTCGACCAGTTGCGCCGCCGGACCAGCGAGAAGTGGCGGCACTACCCGCCGGACGTACTCCCGCTGTGGGTCGCGGAGATGGACGTGCCGCTGGCCGAGCCGGTCGCCCGTGCGGTTACCGACGCGATCGCCCTCGGCGACACCGGCTACGCGTCCGGCACCGGGTACGCGGAGGCGCTCGCCGGATTCGCGGCCGCCCGTTGGGACTGGACCATCGACATCGACCACACGGCCCTCGTACCCGATGTCATGCTCGGCGTGGTCGAGGTGCTGAAGCTGATCACCGACGCCGGCGACGCGGTGGTGGTGAACCCGCCCGTGTATCCGCCGTTCTTCGCCTTCGTCGAACACCTCGACCGACAGGTCGTGGCGGCGCCGCTGACCCCGGCGGGCCGGCTCGACCCGGCGGCGCTGGAGACCGCGTTTCGCAGCGCTACCAACGGCGGCCGTCGAGCGGCGGCGTACCTGTTGTGCAGTCCGCAGAACCCGACCGGGGTGGTGCACAGCCGGGACGAGCTGGCCGCGGTGGCCGAGCTGGCGGCCCGGTACGGGGTGCGGGTGGTGGCCGACGAGATCCACGCGCCGTTGGTGCATCCCGGTGCGCGGTTCGTGCCGTACCTGACGGTCCCCGGCGGTGACACCGGGTTCGCGCTGCTGTCCGCGTCGAAGGCGTGGAACCTGGCGGGCCTCAAGTCCGCGGTGGCGGTGGCCGGTGCCGCCGCGGGCAAGGACCTGGCCAGGATGCCGGACGAGGCGGCGGACGGCGCCAGCCACGTGGGGGTCCTCGCGCACACCGCCGCCCTCACCGACGGCGTCGGGTGGCTCGACGCGCTGCTCAGCGGGCTGGACGAGAACCGGCGACTGCTGGCCGAGCTGCTGGCCGAGCGGCTTCCGGAGGTCGGCTACCGCCCGCCGGCCGGCACCTACTTCGCCTGGCTGGACTGCCGGCCGCTCGGCCTGGGCGACGACCCGGCGGCGGTGTTCCTCGACCGGGGTCGGGTCGCGGTGAATCCGGGGTCGGACTTCGGCACCGGCGGTGCCGGGTACGTGCGGCTGAACCTGGCCACCACGCCCGAGATCCTGGCCGACGCGGTCGACCGGATCGCCGCGTCGGTGCTCCGGTAGCTCGGGCCAGCGGTGGCGCGGACCGGCCGCGGCGGTTGACGGCGGCCCCCTTCTGTCCAGAACGCGAACAACAGGAGCCGGTCCTTTAGGGTTTCGGGGTGGCCGAGACGAGCATCAGCCTGGACGAGGCGATCGACCTGACCCGTACCGGTGATGTGTGGGTCTTCCGGGGTCGCAGCGTGCCGGACCGGGCGATCCAGTTCACCACCAACAGCCCGGTCAACCATGTCGGGATGTCGGTCGTGCTGGACGACCTACCGCCGCTGATGTGGCATGCCGAGCTGGGCCGGTCGCTGCCGGACATGTGGTCGGGCAGCCGGCAGCGCGGGGTGCAACTGCACGACCTGCGGGACGCCGTCTGCGTGTGGGCCAACCGGTACGGCCAGCGGGCCTGGCTGCGCCAGCTGGAACCGCCCGCCGGACGGGGCATGGAGGACGCGGTGTTGCGCACCATCGCCCGGCTCGACGGCACGCCGTTCCCGTCGACCGCCCAGCTCGCCTGGCGGTGGTTGCACGGCCGGGTGCCGGGGCTTCGGCTCCCCGTTGGCCGGAGCCGGCGGGGACGGTCGGGGCCGGCGATGGTCGCTCCGCCGGGGCCGCCGGCCGAGGCGTGGGCGGAGCCGCCGACCGGTACGCCGTCGGACAGCGCGCTGGAGACCGCGTACTGCGCCGAGGTGGTCGCGGTGACGTACGAGGCGATGGGCCTGCTGCCGGCCGGACGCCGGCCGAACTGGTACGACCCCGGCCGGTTCTGGAGCGGCGACGACCTCGCGCTGTCCGGCGGTGCCCGGCTCGGCGCCGAGATAACGGTCCGGATCCCGTCACGCTGACCGGCGCCGACGGGGCCTCCGGCGCCCGATCAGCGTCGACCGGTTTGCCGATCACCAGGTGCGGAAACTCCTGCATCCGTGAACATCTCCACCGACCTCGAAGTGCTTGCCGACTTCTTCGACCGGTACGGCGCCGCGTTGACCGCGGCCGACGTTCCCGCGATCGCCGGCTGCTACGCGTTGCCGGGCATGGTGGTCGCCGACACCTACAGCTTCTCCTTCACCTCACCCGCGGCGGTGGCGTTGTCCTTCGTCGGTGCCGCACCCGACTATCAGGACCGGGAGGTGGTGGCGGCCAACGCGCAGTTCCGCGACGTGCGGCGGGTGTCGGCGCTCCTTACCATGGTCGCGGTCGAGTGGGAGTATCTCGACAGCCAGGGTCGGGCGGTGCCGGGTGAGCGGTTCGAGTACCTGCTCCGGATGACCGACGACGGTCCGTTGATCTGCACGGTGGTCCGCGCCGGCTGACGGCCGGCCCCGCAGTCGCCGGCTCGGCGGCGAGCGTCGCGCGCCGCGACGTATTGTTCGTTCGTGAGGTTCGCCGTCAGCTACAGCACGCCCTACTACGGCGTCGATCCGGACCGGATCATCGCCTTCGCCCGGGAGGCCGAGGAGTGCGGCTTCGAGGCGTTGTACGTGCCGGAGCACATCGTGCTGTATCCCGGTGCGAGCGTCGGATCCGTCGAGTTCCCGACCGATCTGCCGTACGCCGATCCGCTCGACATGCTGTCCTTCGTCGCGGCGGCGACGCACCGGATCCTGCTCGGCACCGGGGTGCTGCTGCTGCCGTACCACCATCCGGTGGTCCTGGCCAAGCGACTGGCCACCATCGACGTGCTGTCCAAGGGACGGATGCGACTGTTGACCGTTGGCCTCGGCACGCTGCCGGGTGAGGCGCGGGCGGTCGGCGTTGACTTCGCCAGCCGGGGACGGCGCGCGGACGAGGCGATCGACGTGCTACGGCTGCTGTGGACGGGCGGCTCGGCAGGCGTCAGCTTTCACGGCGAGTTCTTCGCCTTCGACGGGGCGTGCAGCTTTCCCAAGCCGTACCGGACCGATCGGCTGCCCATCCACGTCGGCGGATCGAGTGGGGCGGCGGCCCGGCGGGCCGGCCTGCGTGGGGACGGCTACTTTCCGGGCGGCGCGCTCAGTCCGCACGAGCGGCGCCGCCAACTGGACCTGGTACGGACGACGGCGGCGGCGGCGGGTCGCGACCCGGCGGCCATCGAGTACACCCGGTGGGCCTCGATCGACCTCACCCCGGAGGGCGCCGACGGGTACGCCCGGCAGGGGGTGACCCGACTCGTGGTGAACGTCCCGACCACCGATCCGGACGAGCAGCGCGACCAGTTGCGCGCCTTCGCCCGCCGCTTCGACCTGCTCGGCGACCGCGGTTGAGGTTGCCCGCCCGCGACCGGGCTATCCGGTCGGCAGCCAGAAGTGCAGCTTGTCGCCGTGTTGGCCGGCTGGCTTGCCGCCGTTGCGCTCGATGACGAGCCGGGACGCGACGTTTGTGACGTCACACATGATCAGTGCGGGGTCGATGCCGAGCCGGTGGGCGATCGGAAGCGCGGCACGCAACATCGCGGTCGCGTGTCCGCGTCGGCGCGCGGTGGGGCGGACGTCGTATCCGATGTGACCACCGAGTTCGCGCAGCACCGGGGTGAGTCGGTGCCGGACGGCCAGCCGGCCGAGGTATTCCGGGCCGTCGACCCACCACAGGTACGTCGTCGGCACCCAGCCGTCCGGCCGGGGCGCCTCCTCGCGTACCTGGGCCAGCAGCTCCGCGACGAACCGGTGGAACCCCGTCACGTCGGTCCACTGTGTCCCGTACCGGCGCAGTTCCTCGCCGAGCGATGTGGCGTCGTCAGGGCGCCCGCGTCCCTCGGCCTGGAACTCGGCCATCGCCGCCAGGAACGACCGGTGCACGGACTCGGTGGGTCCGACCAGAGTGGGCACCCACCCAGTATCGATCATGCCGGTCGTCGGGTACCGCCCGGATCGACCTGCCGCACGGATGCGGAGATCGAGCCGTGCGACTAGCCTCGGCGGATCCAAGGCGTGATCGGAGGTGGCCGCGTGGCCAGCGGTGATGTCGGGATCGACAGGCGCTCATCCGGTCTCCTCGCCTGGACACCATGGATCATCGTGGCGATCGGCATCGTCATCATGTCCGTGCTGTTCGTGGTGGCCCTGGTGGCCCCCGTCGACGGTCCGCCGGACGGCTCCGACGTCGCGGCGGAACGGGCGGCCGCTCCTCCGCCGAGGGATGTGGACCAGCCCGCCGCGCCGGCTACCGGGGTGACGCCGTCGGCCACCGGTTCGTCGCGTACCACGTCGGTGTTGCCGAGGGTGACCGTGGTGCCGGCCAGCCCGTCTCCGTCCAGGCGTCCGGCCCGACCACCGAGGGCTGTTCCCCGGAGCAGCGCGATCCAGCCGGTCGTGGCAGGTGCCTACCGGGCCACCGGTGGCGGCAACTTCTTCATCGGGGAACTGCACGTCCGGAATTCCTCGACGACGCGGCAGCGGTGGACCGCGACGTTGTCGTTCCCGTCGCGGGCGGGCCGGTTCGTGACGCACTGGGTGGACGGCGTCTCACAGCCGACGGTGACCCGGGACGCCGACCGGCTGGTCTTCAGCAGCTCGATCGACGGGGGCGCCTCGCTGGTGCTCAGGATGCACTTCCAGTGGTCGGACGGCGTGGTGGGGCCGGAGCGGTGTGACGTCAATGGGGTGGCGTGCCGGCTGAGCTGAGCTGCCCGCAAGTTCTTGCGGAGGTCCTGCAAGGTCTTGCATGGACTTTCGGGACGGGCTAGCGTGCGGGCCAATCAGCGACCAGAGGAAGGCCGTCGATGAAGCCCCCGCCCCGCGCCACGCTGCTCGCCAGCGCCGCACTGCTCGTCCTGTCACTTGTCGGCGCGCCGGTCGCCGCCCCGCGGTTGGCCGCCGACCCGGCGACCGCCGCTCCGACGTCCACAACCGGAGCACCGCAGTGGAACAGCGAACCGGCGGAGGTCGCGCTCGCCGCCGCCGCCGACCGCACCGGCCGGGCCGAACAGTTCTACTTCGTCCTGCCGGACCGGTTCGCCAACGGCGATCCGGGCAACGACCGCGGCGGGCTGGCCGGCGACCGGATGGCCACCGGCCACGACCCCACCGACAAGGGCTTCTACCACGGCGGTGACCTCAAGGGACTGATGGACCGGCTGGACTACATCAAGGGTCTCGGCACCACCGCGATCTGGCTGGCCCCGGTGTTCAAAAATCGGCCCGTCCAGGGCAGCGGCGATGACATCTCGGCCGGCTACCACGGATACTGGATCACCGACTTCACCCAGGTCGACCCGCATTTCGGCAGCAACGACGACCTCAAGCGGCTGGTCAAGCTGGCCCACAAGCGCGGGATGAAGATCTACCTCGATGTCATCGTGAACCACACCGCCGACGTCATCCGGTACGCCGACGACGACTACTCCTATGCCGACAAGGCGACCAAGCCGTACCGGGACGCGCGGGGCCGGCCGTTCGAGGACCGCAACTACGCCGACGGCACCCGAGCCTTCCCCGCCGTGAACACCGGATCGTTCCCGCACCCGCCGACCTTCGCGACCGCCGCTGACCGCACCGTCAAGGTGCCGGCCTGGCTGAACGACCCGACGATGTACCACAACCGGGGCGACTCCACCTTCGCCGGGGAGAACAGCGAGTACGGCGACTTCTTCGGCCTCGACGACCTGTGGACCGAACGGCCGGAGGTGGTGCGCGGCATGACGAAGATCTACGGCGACTGGATCAAGGAAACCGGTGTCGACGGGTTCCGCCTGGACACCGTGAAGCACGTCAACCTCGACTTCTGGCCGCAGTTCAGCCGGGGGATCGACGAGACGGCCCGACGCGCCGGCAAGCGGGACTTCTTCATGTTCGGTGAGGTGTACAGCGCCGACCAGGAGATCGAGTCGACGTACGTGCGGCGCGGCGGACTGCCGGCCACGCTTGACTTCTCGTTCCAGGAGGCGGCCCGCGGCTACACCGCCGCCGGGGGCTCGGCCACCGCGCTCGCCGACGTGTACGCCCGGGACGACCTCTACACCGCCCGGGACACCGATGCCGGCCGGCTACCCACCTTCCTCGGCAACCACGACATGGGCCGGATCGGCTCGTTCATCGCCGCCGGCGACCCGGACCCGGCCAACCAGGTGCGCCGGGACCGGCTCGCGCACGAGCTGATGTTCCTCACCCGCGGGCAGCCCGTCGTCTACTCCGGCGACGAGCAGGGCTTCACCGGCCCGGGCGGCGACAAGGACGCCCGGCAGGACATGTTCGCCTCGAAGACCGCCGACTACCTGGACGACGACCTGATCGGCACCGACCGCACGCATGCGGTCGACCAGTACGACCCGACCCACCCGCTCTACCGGACCATCGCCGACCTGGGTGCGCTGCGCGCGGCCCACCCGGCGCTGCGGGACGGCATCCAGGTCACCCGGCACGCCGCCGAGGGCCCCGGCGTCTTCGCCTTCTCCCGGATCGATCCGAAGCAGCGGGTGGAGTACCTCGCGGCGGTCAACAACGCCGGCACCGAGCAGCGGGTCACCGTCGACACCTGGTCGCCCGGGGGGACCTTCACCGGCATCCACGGCGGCGCGGGCACCGCGACGGCCGGCGCCGACGGCAAACTC
Source organism: Plantactinospora sp. GCM10030261 (assembly GCF_042666615.1). Classification (NCBI taxonomy): domain Bacteria; kingdom Bacillati; phylum Actinomycetota; class Actinomycetes; order Micromonosporales; family Micromonosporaceae; genus Plantactinospora; species Plantactinospora sp. GCM10030261. The sequence goes on along the minus strand of NZ_JBHTDD010000032.1, from coordinate 28,513 downwards.
ACCCTGACCGTTCCCGCCATGTCGGCCGTCGTGCTGAAGGCCGGCGGCCCGATCCCGCTGCCCGCCGGCAAACCGGGCATCACCATCACCGACCCCGCCCCGGACGGCGTGGTCGCCGGCCGGGCCGCCGTCACCGCGCGGGTCACCGGCGACCCGCTGGCCACCGTGACGGTGGCCGCCCGGGTCGGCCGTGGCCCGTGGACCCTACTGGGCCAGGCCCCGCACGCCCCGTACGTCGTGCACCACGACCTGACCGGGCTGCCGGCCGGCACCCGGATCGACTACAAGGCGGTGGCGCGGGACGGTCGGGGACGCACCGCCACCGCCCGGACCACGGCCCGGGTCGGCACCCCGCCGGCAACCGCGTCCCGGGACTGGGCGGTGGTGCACTACCAGCGCCCGGCCGGCGACTACACCGACTGGGGGCTGTACGCCTGGGGCGACATCGACCCCGCCTACCAGACCGAGTGGCCGGCCGGACAGCCGTTCGCCGGCGAGGACTCCTACGGTCGGTTCGCCTGGGTCAAACTGAAGCCGGACGCGAAGTCCGTCGGCTTCCTGGTGGTCGACCGCAACGGCACCAAGGACGTCGAGGTCGACCGGACCATCGACGTCACCCAGACCGGCGAGATCTGGCTCAAGCAGGGTGACCCCACGGTCTACCCGACCCGCCAGGCGGCCACCGGCGAGCCGGACCCGCCGGTCGACGAATCCACGGCGGTGCTGCACTACCGTCGGGCCGACAACGACTACACCGGCTGGGGCCTGCACGTGTGGGACGGCGCGGCGAACCCCACCGACTGGGCCAGCCCGCTGCAACCCGCCGGCCAGGACGCCTTCGGTGCGGTCTTCCGGGTGCCGTTGGCGGCCGGCGCCACCGGGCTCAGCTACATCATCCACCGCGGCGACACCAAGGACCTCCCCGATGACCAGCGACTCGACTTCACCACCGCCGGCCGCGAGGCCTGGCTGCTGTCCGGCACCCCGGGCAGGTTGCTCCCGGTGACCGCCAGCGCCAAGCGCGACCTCGACATCACCAGGCAGCGGGCACACTGGATCGACGCGGCCACCGTCGCCTGGCGCGCCGGACCCACCGATGGCCGTCGGTACGACCTGGTGGCCGCCCCGGACGGTGGGCTCAGCGTCGTCGACGGCAAGCTCTCCGGGACGTACCAGAAGTTCGAACTGCGCGCGCAGCGCAACGGACTCACCGAGGCCCAGCGCGCGACGTTCCCGCACCTGTGGCAGTCCACCGCGCTCCAGCTCGACCGGCGTGACGTGCGCAAGGTGCCGGAGCTGCTGCGCGGGCAACTCGTGGTGACCGAGAGTGACCACGAGGGCAACCTGCTCGCGGCGACCGGGGTACAGATACCCGGAGTCCTCGACGACGTGTACGCCGGTGCCACCCGGGCCGACCTCGGCGCCACCTTCACCGGTGGCCGGCCGACCCTCGCCGTCTGGGCGCCCACCGCTCGCATGGTCGACCTGCAACTGTTCGACTCGCCGACCGCGAAACCCACCACGGTGGCGATGCGCCGTGACGACCGCACCGGCGTCTGGTCGGTGCGGGGAGCCAGGAACTGGACCGGGAAGTACTACCGGTACCAGGTGGAGGCGTGGCAACCGGCGACCCAGAAGATGGTCACCGCCTCGGTGACCGACCCGTACTCGGTGGCCCTGGCCCCGGACTCGACGCACAGCCAGATCGTCGACCTGACCGACCCGCGACTCGCCCCCGCCGGGTGGGCCGGGCTGCGCAAGCCGACGGCCGTGCCGCCGGGCCGGACCCAGGTCCAGGAGTTGTCGGTCCGCGACTTCTCGATGGCCGACGACAGCGTCCCGGCCGAGCGGCGCGGCACGTTCCTGGCCTTCACCGACCCGGCCAGCACCGGCATGAAGCACTTGGCCAAGCTCGGCGAGGCTGGCGTCACCCACCTGCACCTGCTGCCGGCGTTCGACTTCGCCACCATCCCGGAACGGCGGGCCGACCAGCGACAGCCCGACTGTGACCTGGCCGCGCTGCCGCCCGACTCCGAACACCAGCAGGAATGCGTCGCGGCGGTCGCCGACAGCGACGGCTACAACTGGGGGTACGACCCGCTGCACTACACCGTGCCCGAGGGCGGGTACGCGGTGAACCCGACCGGCGCGGCGCGGACCAAGGAGTTCCGGCAGATGGTGACCGGGGTCAACGGCGCCGGCCTGCGGGTGGTCATGGACGTCGTGTACAACCACACGTCGGCCGCCGGCACCGATCCGAAGTCGGTGCTCGACCAGATCGTCCCCGGCTACTACCACCGGCTTCTTGAGGACGGGTCGGTGGCCAACTCCACCTGCTGCGCCAACACCGCACCGGAACACGCCATGATGGGCAAGCTCGTGGTCGACTCGATAGTCACCTGGGCCAAGGCGTACAAGGTGGACGGCTTCCGGTTCGACCTCATGGGGCACCACCCGAAGGCCAACATGCTGGCCGTCCGGGCCGCGCTGGACAAGCTCACCGTCGGCCGGGACGGCGTGGACGGCAAGGCGATCCTCCTCTACGGCGAGGGCTGGAACTTCGGTGAGGTCGCCAACGACGCCCGGTTCGTCCAGGCCACCCAGGCCAACCTGGCCGGCACCGGGATCGGCACCTTCAACGACCGGCTGCGTGACGGCGTCCGCGGCGGCGGTCCGTTCGACGCCAACCCCCGTCACCAGGGCTTCGCCTCCGGGCTGTTCACCGACCCGAACGGAGACCCGGTGAACGGGTCCGCCGACGAACAGCGGGCCCGACTGCTGCACCAGCACGACCTGATCAAGGTCGGGTTGGCCGGTAACCTCGCCGGCTACCGGTTCACCGACTCGTCCGGCCGGGAGGTCACCGGCGCCCAGGTGGACTACAACGGCTCGCCGGCCGGCTACACCGCCGCGCCGGGGGAGGCGGTGACCTACGTGGACGCCCACGACAACGAGATCCTGTACGACGCACTGGCGTACAAGCTGCCGCAGGACACCAGCGCGGTCGACCGGGCCCGGATGCAGGTGCTCGCCCTGTCCACCGTCGTCATGGGGCAGGGGACCGGCTTCGTCACCGCCGGATCCGAGCGATTGCGATCCAAGTCGCTGGACCGTAACTCGTACAACTCGGGGGACTGGTTCAACCAGATCCGGTGGGATTGCGCCGACGGCAACGGGTTCGGCGCCGGACTGCCGCCGGCCGCCGACAACCAGGACAAGTGGTCGTACGCGAAGCCGCTGCTGGCCGATCCGGCGCTGGTACCCGACTGCGCGGCGATCGACCTGGCCGACGCCCGGTATGCCGAACTGCTCCGGGTCCGCGCCTCGTCGCCGGTGTTCGGGTTGCCCACCGCCGCCGACGTGCAGCGGCGGGTGTCCTTCCCGCTGTCGGGCACGGCGGAGACGCCGGGCGTGCTGACCATGAGGCTGGACGGCACTGGCCTCGACCCCCGGTGGAAGTCGGTCACGGTCGTCTTCAACGCGACGCCGTCGACGGCCACCCAGATGCTGCCGGACCTGCGCGGCGCCGACGTGGCCCTGCACCCGGTGCTGCGGGAGTCCGCCGACCCGGTGCTGCGAACCGCGTCCTTCGACCGGGCCGCCGGCACCTTCACCGTGCCCGCCCGATCCGTCGCCGTCTTCGTCTCAAAGTAGGCGCCGCCCCCCGCGCCCCCCGCGCCGCCCCCGCGCCGCCCCCGCGTCGCACCGCCGATCTAGGGCAGATGGTCGTGACTTGATCTCCAATCACGACCATCTGCCCTAGATCGGCGGCTGGGAGGAGGGCGGGCCGCCGGGTGCGGATTGGCTGCCGACGCCGCGCGCCGTGTTGGCTAGCGTCGTGGTCATGGAAATCCTGCGGTACGCCGCCTTTACCGACCGACCCGAGGGCGGCAACCCGGCCGGGGTGGTGCTCGACGCCACCGGCGCCGACGACGACCAGATGCTCAAGGTGGCCGCCGACCTCGGCTACTCCGAGACGGCCTTCCTCGTCCCCACTGGCGACCGGTCCTGCGCGGTGCGCTACTTCAGCCCGAAGGCGGAGGTGCCGTTCTGCGGACACGCCACGATCGCGTCCGCCGCCGCGTACGCGCAACGGCACGGCACCGGCCCGCTCCGCCTGGACACCCGCGCCGGGCTGATCGACGTGCGCACCGACGCCACCCCGGACGGCACCGTCACGGCCACCTTGACAAGCGTGCCGCCCCGGTCCGTACCGATCACCGAGGCGGACCTCGCCGCGCTGCTGGCGGCGCTGCGCTGGTCGCCGGCCGACCTCGACCCGGCGCTGCCGGTCCGGATCGGGTACGCCGGGGCGTGGCACCCGATCGTGGCGGCGGCGACCCGGGAGCGGCTCGCCGACCTGGCGTACGACATGGACGCCCTCGCGACGCTGATGGCCGAACGCGACTGGACCACCGTCGACCTGGTGTGGCGCGAGTCGGCTGAGGTGTTCCACGCCCGCAACCCGTTCCCGCCCGGCGGCGTGGTGGAGGACCCGGCCACCGGCGCGGCGGCCGCCGCGCTGGGCGGCTACCTGCGCGAACTCGGCCTGGTCGAACCACCGGTCACGGTGACTGTGCGCCAGGGCGACGACCTCGGCCGTCCCGGCGTGCTCCGGGTCGGCATCGGCGCCGATCCGGCCGGCGGCATCGACGTCACCGGCACCGCCGTGCGGCTGCCGGACTGACCCGGTCACCGCACGTGCCACGGCCGCCGGACCGGCGGCCGTGGCTGGCTGTCGCCAGCTTCGTCGGGGGGCGTACGGCCGCCCGCGTTCACCTGTCGCCGGCTTCGTGCGGGGGCGCGTACGGCCGCCCCCGTTCACCTACCGCCGGCTTCGTCGGGCGCCGGCCGGCCAGAGCACGGTGACCGGTAGCCCGCGGGAGCGGGCCAGCCGCACCACGTCGGCCGTGTCCCCGACGCCCGTCGACGGGTTGCCGTCCCAGACGGCGATCAGCCGGTCGCAGCGCCGCAGCAGTTCCTCGCTGGCGGCCAGGTAGGCGGCCCTGCCGGAATGCGGGAACGGCATGTAGGTGACCGACCGGGCCCGGCTCAACAGGTCGTCGAAGGTCGGCCGGTTGTCCGGTCCGACGGCCCGAGCACGATAGTCCGCAGCCGGGATGATGACCTCGTAGGTCCCGCCCAGCGTGAGCACCGTCCGGGCGAAGAGCTGGTCCGCGCCGTCGGCCAGGCAGGTCACCCCGTGCAACCCCGGCCCGGCGTGCGGGCGCAGGTCCCGAGCCAGGCAGGCCGAGACCAACTCGGCCGTCCCAGGGCCGAGCAGCACGTGGCCGGTGATGCCGATCCGGGCCATTCCACTCCTCAGCTCGGCCGCACCCGGACGATGCGGAAGCCGGCGTCGGCAAGGATCTCAGGTAATTCGCGGATCGCGTAGTTGCGGTCCCGCATGTCGGGGGAGAGGTCCGACCAGGCCCGTACGCCCGGATGCAGCCGGCGCGCCTCGTCGCGTGTCTCGGCGTACCGCCACCCCGTGGCGACCCGGTCGGCGAGCCAACGCTCGTGCTCCCACGAGGCGAGCAACTCCACCTCGTCCTCGGCGAGCACGTACTCCTGGCCGGGGCCGAGCCGCGGGTAGAGGACGCAACCCAGCCTGGCCAGCTTGGGACCGATGTCCCGAGCCTGCGCCCGATTGGCCTCCCGGACCGCCGGCGGCAGGTCCTCCCACGGCACCAGCAGCGCGTTCGTCTCCCGGGTCTCGCCCTCCCGGCGGCAGGCGAACACGTAGTTCTGGTGGATCGACCGGCCCAGCCGCTCGATCAGGTCCTCCCGGATGAGCCGCGGGTCGCAGGCGGCGTGCACCACGCCGTACGGGCGGACGGTGCCGGAGAGGCCGTCGAGCAGGAAGTCGTGCCCGTGTCCGAAGACCTCCCCGAGGCTGGCCAGCCGTTCCAGCCGGACCACGATGCCGCCGGCCGCCAGCCGCCAGATCTGTTCGGTGATGAGTGCCGTCTTGAGGGACCGTTCGTCGTCGTCGTAACAGATGTAGACCCGGTCCGGGGGGAGCGGGAAACCGTCGTCGGCGAGCAGTTCGGGCAGCCCACCGTACGGCTTGATCCGGCAGGACTGGGCCAGGAACGGGTACCGGTACGCGAGGTCGGCGGCGACGGCGATGGCCGCGTCGTCGACCAGGGCCACCCGCAGTGGGTCGGCGTCCTGGGTACCGCTGCGGAGCCACCGGCGGGCCAGTTCGACCAGCACCGCCTGGCCGAAGTTCGTGGCGCCGAGCACCACCATCAGGGGTGATCCGTCCCGGCCCGGCGACGGTGGTTGCTCCTCCAGCAGTCGGCGGGCCGCCAGGTCGTCGATGTTGAAGAAGGTCAGCTGGGTCCGACCCGGGCCGGCCGAGCCCATCGCCCGAGCCTGGAGGGCCAGGCCGAACTCGGGATCGTCCACCTTCGCGTACACGGTCAACGGCGTCTCCCGGACGGCCCGCGCCGCCGCGAGCGCGATCGCGGTGTTCGTGGCGCTGTCGCCGGTGCAGGCGTACAGCACCCGCGCGTGGGCGATGCCGGCGGCGCGCAGCGCCTCCGGGTCCGGAGGCGTTCCGGTCAGCCGGCGCGGGTTCGCGTCGGCGAGCGCGCGGGCCGGCGGTTCACTGGCGACCGCCTCGGTGGGCACCACCACGACCCGTTGGCCGCCCGCCCGCAACCGGCGGACCAGCGTGCTGGTCACCATGCCGTCGCCGCAGACGATCACGTGGTCCCGGGACCGGCGGGTGCGCCAGCGCCGCAACTCGGCCGAGAACAGCGCGCGGGCCGCCTCCACCAGCGCGTACGCCGTGAACATGGGGGCGGTGAACCGGGCGATCTGCAGCGCCGTCGGGAACGGACCGCCATCGTCCAGGGGCGGCGAACCGAGCACGAACAACTGCAGGTCGTAGTAGAGGATGTCGAGGGGATGGCTGCTGACCTCGCCGCAGTGCCCCTGGTCGACGCAGGCCGCCAAGCCCACGTACCCGGCTATCAGCGAGAACAGTCCGAGCAGCGCGAACGCCAGGCGCAGCAGCACGGCCGGCGCGCGGGACATGGCGCCGGGGCCGGGATCGAGCTGCGGGTAGGGCACGGCGGGCACCTGTCGGTCGATGCGGCTGTCGGACGCGGACGATTGTCGTTTGGTTCGGGCGTCGGCATCGGCCGACGCGGGCCGGCGTGCGTCATGGTGACGCAGCGCCAGCGTACCGTCGCGGATCGACACCCGGCCATGCGCGCGCCGGACCTGGTGGGAGGGCCGCCGGCCGGCGCGTCGCGTCGACCAGCGGCCCTCCCCGGCCGCTCAGCGCAGGCGGGCCGCCGGGAGCACGGTGGCCGACACCGCGAGCAGCAGGCACAGCCCGATCGCGCCCAGCACCACCGGCATCGGGACCACGAGCGGCACCGCCGTGCCGGCCTGCGCGGCGAGCCCGGCACGGGTGCCGATCAGGGCGATCCCGGCCACGAGCACGCCGAGCCCGGCGCCGATCGCGACAACCACCGCCGCCTCGCCGCCGAGCGCGCGGAGCACCTGCCCCCGGGTCGCGCCGACCCGGCGCAGTGTGGCGAGTTCGGGCCGCCGGCTCGCCGCCGCCATCAGCAGCGTGTTCGCCACCGCCAGCGCGGCGTAGCCCACCGCCACGACGAGCAGGACCAGCGTGAACGTCCACACCAGCCGGTCCTCCTCGGCGTCGGCCGACCGGGCGTGCTCGGCGACCGACAGCACCCGACCGCCCAGCACCGCGTCGGCGCCCGGCACCGCGCCGCCGGCCGGCACCGTGAGGTACACGGCGGACGTCAGCGCCGACGGGTCGTGCCTGCGGGCGGTGGACCGGGTCAGCAGCACCGGTGCCGGAACCGCGTCGTCGTCCAGCACCGCCGCCACCCGTACCGTGCCGGGCCGACCGTCGGCGTACTCGACGGGCAGGCTGGCGCCCGCGGCCAACCCGGTCGACTCCGTCACCACCACCGTGTCGGCTGCGCCGAAGCCGGCCAGCGAGCCGCTGGCAACCGCCTCGGCTGGCACGAACGGGAGCAGGGCCACCGGGTCGACCCCCAGCGCGTCCACCGGCTCCCCGCCGCGCCAGACCCGGGTCGGCAGGGTGGCCAGCCCGGGCAGGCCGGCGACGGCCGCGTCGGAAAGGCCGGGGGTGCCGTGGGGCACGGCTACTTCGACCGCGGTGTCGTCCACCACCTCGGCCCGCGCGGCGGCGTACGCGGCGGTCGTGGTCTGCACCATGCCCGCGATCAGGGTGGCCAGCCCGACGGTCACCAGCACCGGAGCGGCGGTGGCGGCGGTCCGGCGCACCGAATTCACCGCGTGTGCCCGGACCAACTCTCCGGTGGCCCCTGCGCGCAGCGGCCAGGTGAGCAGGCGTACCACGGGCGGTACGACGACCGGCGCGAGCAGGGTCATCCCGGTGATCAGGGCGGCGGCCGTCGGCGGACCGAGGTCGGCCAGGTCGGCGACCTCGTCGGCGGTCGCCAACCGGCCGGTGAGCAGCAGGCCGAGGGCGGTGAACAAGCCACCGGCCAGCCACCGCGAGCGACTCATCACCCGCCCCTCCACGCTCGCCTCGCGCAGCGCCTCCAGCGGACGGATCCGGGCCGCCCGGCGGGCCGCGGTCCAGGTGCCGGCGAGCGCCACCAGCGGCCCGGCGACCAGCGCCCCGGCCAGCGGCCACCAGGTCAGTCGCGGCTCGAAGCTGCCCGGTTGGTAGCCGGTGTCCACAAGCCACGCCCCGGCCACCGGTGCGAACAGCGCGCCGAGGACGGCACCGAGGACCGCGCCGAGCACCCCGACGATCAGCGCCTCGGCGTACACCGACCGCCGGACCTGGCGGGCGGTGGCCCCGACCATGCGCAGCAGGCCGAACTCGCGCCGCCGCAGGACCACCGCGAAGGCGGCCGTGGATGCCACAATGAAGATCGAGACAAATCCGCCGAGCGCGGCCGCCGCGGCCAACACCTGCTCCCCGATCCACCGGGTCCGCGCGTCGGACGGCGGCTCCGTCGCCGCCCGGTCGTCCCCGGTGAGCACCCGACTCCCGTCGCCGACCACCCCCCGGGCCGCGGCGGCCACCGCCGCCGGGTCCGCCCCCGGCGCGGTGATCAGACCGATCAGGCGCGACCCACCGGCCAGCTCCGCGGCGACCACGTCGGGAAACCAGATGCCGGGCCCGTCAACGGTCCCGGAGACCGTGTGCGGCATGGGTCCGTCCGCGGTGAGCACGGTCACCGTCGCCCCGGGCCGCAGACCCAGCCCCTGGTCGACCGCCACCTCGCCCCGCATGGTCGGTGGTGCGCCGGCCACCAGCGGGTACGCCCCGAGCGCCACCGAGGACCAACCGCGCCCAAGCGGATCATCACCTGACGGGTCGCCCGATGCCCGGCCGTCCACCACGAGTTGCGCGTAGAACGGGTGGTCCACCACCGCGTCCGTGACGCCGGGCAGTCGGGCCAGCCGGTCCGCCAGCTCGGCGGACCGTTCCGGCGACCACGGCCGGGTCGGCGCGAAGACCCCCGGACCGACAGGCGCGGGCGGGCTCTGCACGACTACGGCCGCACCAGCCATCCGGTCCGGCACCCGGGGCACCGCCGCCGCGAAGATCAGTCCGGTGGTGGACATGATGGTCACGGCCACGGCGACCGCCAGGAATGGGCCGAGCAGCGCCGTCCACCGGACCCGAAGCGCCGCCGGACTCAGCATGCCGCCGCCTCCAACCCGGCCAGCCGGCCGGCCACCCGAGCGGCGGTGAGGTCGCCGGTCACTTCGTCGACCACGCGCCCGTCGGCGAGCAGCACCACCCGGTCGGCGTACGCCGCGGCGACGGGGTCGTGGGTCACCAGCACCACCGTCTGGTCGTGCTCGTCCACCATGCCGCGCAGCAGCGTGAGCACCAGCCGGGACGACGCCGTGTCCAACGCCCCGGTCGGCTCGTCGGCGAACAGCACCGCCGGCCGGGTGAACAGCGCCCGAGCTATCGCCACCCGCTGCTGCTCACCGCCGGAGAGCTGGGCGGGTCGATGCCCGGCGCGGTCGGCCAGCCCCACCTCGGCCAGCGCCGCCAGGACCCGCTCCGCCGGCTCCCGGTGACCAGCCAGGCGGGCCGGCAGGGCCACGTTCTGCGCCGCGGTCAGCGCCGGCACCAGGTTGTAGCCCTGGAACACGAAGCCGATCCGGTCGCGGCGCAGCCGGGTCAGCGCGGTGTCGCCGAGCGGCCCGAGCGCCGTACCGCCGACGAACACCTCCCCGGCCGTCGCGCGGTCCAGCCCGGCCGCGCAGTGCAACAGGGTGGACTTGCCCGAGCCGGACGGGCCCATCACCGCCGTGAAGGTGCCGGCCGCGAAGCTCAGGTGTACGTCGTCAAGCGCGGTCACCGGGCCGGCATCGCTGGCGTACACCCTGGTCAGTCCGTCGAGGCGGACCGGATCCGAAACTGTCATGGGGTCGAGGCTGCCGCCGACCGGGGCCTGGCACATCGGACCCGGGTCGGTCAGCCCTGGGGTGGACGCGTCCCGGTCGGGCCCTGACTACCGTTGCCACAATGAGCGCCGGTCACATACCGCGGTTCCCGTTCGCCCGGCCGTTGGACCGGCGCGGACTGATCGTCGTGGACACGGTCGTCGCCCTCGTGCTGGCACAGGTCTGCGCGGAGGCGGCGCACGTCGGGGCCGGGGTCGTGGCCGGCATCCCGGTGGCGGGCCACTGGGCGTTCCCGGTCGTCGCCGGGCTGCTGCTCGCCGGGCCGCTGGCGGTGCGCCGGTTGTGGCCGCTCGGTGTGCTGATCACCGTGTTCCTGCTCGGCGAGGCCGCGCTGTTGACCGGGGTGGTGCCCGACTTCGCGGGAGCCGCCCCGTACACGGTGATCTCGTACGCGCTCTACCTGGTCGCGGTCGTGCTGCCGGGCCGCCGCTCGCTGACGATCCTGCTGTGCTGCCTGGGCGCCGCCTCGGCGGTGGCCCTGGTGATGCCGGATGCCGGCGGCGAGGCGGCGGGTGGCTGGCTGGCGGTCGCCTTCGCCGTGCTGATGTTCGGCTCGGCCTGGGTGCTCGGTGGCGCCGTACGGGAACGGCGCGCCCACGCCGCGACAAGCGCCACCCAGGCGGCGCGCCAGGCGGTGGTCGACGAGCGGCTGCGGATCGCCCGGGAACTGCACGACATCGTCGCGCACAGCATGAGCGTCATCGCGGTCAAGGCGGCGGTGGCCGACCACGTGGCCGACGCCCGGCCGGACGAGGTCCGCACCGCGCTCCGGGACATCGCCGCCACCAGCCGGGACACCCTCGCCGAACTACGGCGGACGGTCGGCGCGTTGCGGTCGGACGAGACGCGGCTGGCCCCAGTGCCCGGGCTCGCCGACCTGCCGGCGCTGGTCCGGGCCACCCCCGGCGGGCCGGTGACCCTCGACCTGGACCCGGGCGTGGTCACCGACGTGCCGCCCGGGGTCGGCCTGTCGGCGTACCGGATCGTGCAGGAGGCCCTGACCAACGTGGTCCGGCACGCGGACGGGGCGGCGTGCCGGGTGGTGGTCGCCGTCGCGGACGGCGCGGTACGGGTCGAGGTGGCGGACGACGGGCCGGGCGCGCCGGACGGTCCGCGGCCGGGCGGGCAGGGCCTGGTCGGGATGCGGGAGCGGGTGCTGCTGTACGGCGGGGAGCTGATCGCCGGGACGGGGCCGGGGGGCGGCTTCCGGGTCAGCGCCCGGCTGCCGTTCGATTCCGTCGCGTCGCTGTCGCCGGTCGGCGGGGCGGCTTCATGATCAGGCTGCTCATCGCCGACGACCAGGCGCTCCTGCGCGGCAGCTTCGAATTGCTTGTGAACAGCACCCCCGACATGGTGGCGGTGGGTCAGGCGGGAGACGGTGCGGAGGCGGTCGAACTGACCCGGCGGGAGGCGCCGGACGTGGTGCTGATGGACGTCCGGATGCCCGGCATGGACGGCATCGAGGCCACCCGGCGGATCTGCGCGGAGCCGACCACCGCCGGCACCCGGGTGCTCATGCTCACCACCTTCGACCTGGACGAGTACGTCTACGCCGCGCTGCGGGCCGGGGCCAGCGGGTTCCTGCTCAAGGACTGCCCGCCGGTCGACCTGCTGTCCGCGATCCGGGTGGTGGCGGCCGGCGACGGGCTGCTGGCGCCCGGCGTCACCCGGCGGCTCATCGCCGAGTTCGTCCGCCGCCCATCGAGTGGCGCGCCGCCCACCGTCGACCTGCGCGGCGTCACCGACCGGGAACGGGAGGTGCTCACCCTGATCGCCCGGGGCCTGTCGAACACGGAAATCGCCGAGCGGCTGCGGCTCAGCCTCGCCACGGTCAAGACGCATGTGGGCCGGTTGCTGCACAAACTCCACGCCCGGGACCGGGCGCAACTGGTGATCGTCGCGTACGAGACCGGCCTGATCCGGCCGGCGGCGAGTGGCTAGGACAGCTCGGGGACGTCGCCGGCCAGCAGGTCGTCGAGCGCCATCTGGTCGTATTCGACGTAACGGCGGCCGACCCCGCCGTTGGTGAGGCGGAACTGGAGGACGGTGTCGTCCGGCTCGACCCGCCAGAACCGGGAGATACCCGCCTCGGCGTACTCGACCGGCTTGAGCCAACGGTCGGTGCGCTCCGACCCTTTCGACACGATTTCCACGGCCAGCGCCACCATCTCGGGGGGAAGCCACACCATTTCGTCCGGCACTGGACCGTTGGTGACCACGAGATCCGGGATGCGGCCGTTGAGGTCGTCGGACGCGGTCCGGACGCCCGGCGCCACGTTGACCCGTCCGCGGTAGCCGTGACCGATGAACCAGGTGAACAGCAGACCGGATATTTCCTGATGACGCCAGGTGCCCGGGGGCATGACGACGAGGTTCCCTTCGGCCAGTTCGAACCGGTGTCTGCTGTCCGCCTCAGCGAGGCGGGTGACATCGTCCAGCGTCAGTGGCCGGGCGGGCAGTTCCGCCGCGACTGTCATCGGCGCCACCCTCCTTTCATGCCATCCACCATGAGCAGCCTACCGACAACTCGTGCCGGCGGTCGGACGTCACGCCGTCGAGGATGCCGGGCGCGGGCTCCCGGCGCCGGTACGATGCGCACATGAGCGCGGCGGCTGTCGGCAGGCACATGCCCACGGTGGTGACGCTCGACGATCTCACCGCGATGATGGCCGCGGACGAGCACCATCGGTACGAGATCAGTCCCGAGGGAGTCCTCTCGATCATGCCGCCTCCCGGATATGCTCACGCGGTCATCGCGACGCGCCTCGCCGTGTGGCTCGCGGCGGCCGGCATCCCGCCGGACCGGATCGCCCAGACGGTGGGGCTGCGCATTCCCGGCCGCGACGGTGGCGTCGGCGGACGCATCCCTGATCTCGTGGTGTGGGGGAAGGAGCAGGTCGACGGTGTCTGGTTGCCGGTGACCGACGTTCTCCTCGTAGTCGAGATCATCTCTCCGGGATCCGCCGGGGTGGACACGGTGACCAAACGCGACGAGTACGCCGTGGCGGGCATCCCGCAGTACTGGGTGGTCGACCAGGACAACGCCCAGACCGCCACCATGTACCGGCTGACGGGCGACCGGTATTCGGCCTGGGCGACCATGCCGCTCGCCTGGGTCCTCAACACCGACCCTGCCGAGTACGACCTCAACTGAGCCACGCGGCCGGGCCACAACCGGTCGCGGACTGCTAGCGTGCCCCGATGCCGTTGCCGTTCCTGCCCGGCCACGACGCGTCCGTCGTGCCGGCCGGAGACGACCTGGTGGTCGCCGCCTGCGGGACTGTCCCGGCTTCACGACGCGGCGATGCCCGGAATGCGCGACCCTGCCGTACGTGCCCAACGCCATGTCGCCGGTCGTGGTTGTCGTGGTCGAGCACGCCGACCGGCTGCTACTGGTGCGTCAGACGTACGGGCCGCACCGGCACGAGTGGGACCTCGTCGCCGGGTTCGTCGAGCCCGGCGAGACGCTCGAAGGAGCGGCTACCCGGGAGTTGTGGGAGGAGACCGGCCTGGTGCCGGCGCAGCTGACCTATCTGAGCAGTCACCCGTGGTCGTTCAGCGGTCCGGCGGTGCTGCTGGCCGCCTTCACCGTCACCGACCCGACCCTGCGGCCCGATGCGGGTGAGATCGCCGAGGCGCGGTGGTTCAGTCGGTCGGAGCTGGGCGAGCTGGCACCGACCGAGTTGCCCTCGTTTCCGTACCCGATGTCGTTGATCAACCTGTTCGTGGCGGGCTGACGCAGGGGCCCGGCCGGCACGCCGGCCGGGCCCCTGCGTGACGTCTCAGCCGGGCAGGCGCGGACCCGCCGCGCGCTGCTCGGCGAGCCAGGTCTCCACCTCGTCCGCGGTGCGGGGCAGCCCCACCGACATGTTGACCGCACCGGAGGGGGTGACCACCACGTCGTCCTCGATCCGGATGCCGATGCCGCGCAGTTCCTCCGGAACCATCTCGTCCTCGGGCTGGAAGTACAGGCCCGGTTCGACGGTGAGCACGTAACCCTCGCCGAGGGCACCGTCCTTGTACATCTCCTTGCGGGCGTTCGCGCAGTCGTGCACGTCGAGGCCGAGCATGTGGCCGAAGCCGTGCAGCGACCACCGACGGTAGATGGTGGACTTCTCGTCCATCGCCTCGTCGACACTCACCGGCAGCAGCCCGAGGTCGGCCAGCCCCTCGGTGAGCACCCGCATGCAGGTCAGGTGCACGTCACGGAACTTCACGCCGGGCTTGATGACGTCGATGCCGGCCTGCTGGGAGGCGTACACGATGTCGTAGACCTGGCGTTGCAGCGGGCTGAAGGTGCCGTTCACCGGCAGCACCCGGGTGACGTCGGCGGTGTAGAGGTGGCGGTTCTCCACCCCCATGTCCATCAGCAGCAGGTCGCCTGGACGGGTCCGGCCGGTGTTGTGCACCCAGTGCAGGATCGTGGCGTGCTCGCTCGCGCCCACGATGGTGCTGTAGCCGACGGCGTTGCCGTCGTGCCGGGCCCGCAGCGCGAAGACCCCCTCCAGCAGCCGCTCGCTGACCGGCCGGTCGGCGGGCAGCACCCGGGCCACGTCCTCGAAGCCGCGCACCGTCGCGTCGATCGCGTCCTGCAACTGGGCGAGTTCCCACTCGTCCTTGACCAGCTTCATTTCGGAGATCGCGCGAGCGAGTTCGCGGTCCCGGGGCGGGGTGTCCTGCGCCCGGTCGGGCTCGTCGTACGACCGGACGGCCCCGTCCACGCTCGCGTCGAAGCCGCGCAGCACCCGGGTCCGGCGGGGGGCGAGATCGGCCAGCACGGCCGGCAGACCGGTCAGGTCGGCGGTCTCCACGCCCAACTCGGCCGACTTCTCCGCCAGGGCGTAGCGCCGGCCCACCCACAGCTCGCCGTACCGGCTGCGGAAGAACTCGTCGCTGTCCCGCCCGGTACGCGGCCGCATGTACAGCGTCGCGTCGTGCCCCGAACCGGTCGGCCGCAGGACCAGGACGCCGTCCGGGTCGTAGTCGCCGGTGAGGTAGGCGTAGTCGCTGCCCGGCCGGAACGGGTAGTCCGTGTCGTTGGCCCGGGTCTTCTCGCCACCCGTGGGGATCACCAGGGTCTCCCCGGGGAACGCCGCGGACAGCGCGGCCCGCCGCTTGGCGAAGTTGGGCACCTCGGGCCGGGGTCCCACCGGCAGGGTTGTGTCCCGCCAGCCGGTACGCATGAACTCCAGGAACTTCTCGGGGAAGTCCGGATCGTGGGATTCAGTGCCCTCCGGGGTCACCGACTGCTCGGGCCGCTCCTCGGTCATGGAAACTCCTCGCACGCGTGCTGGCTGCTTCCGACCGTACCCCGATCGGGTGGTCGGCATCTGCCCCCGGTGCCGGCACGGCCGCCGACCGCGCGTGGAAAGATGACCGCCATGTGCGGACTCCTGGCCTTCTTCAGCGCGCACGGTGATGCCGGTGCGCACCGCGACGCCATCGCCGGCGCGTTGGAATGCCTGCACCACCGGGGACCGGACGAGACCGGGGTGGAGGTGATCTCCGAGGGTGCGTACGCGGACGCCGTGTTCGCCCACAAGCGGCTGGCGATCATCGATGTGGCCTCCAGTCACGAGCCGCTGCCCTACGCCGGTGGCCGGTACCTGTTGACCTTCAACGGCGAGATCTACAACTACATCGAGCTGCGTGACGAACTGGTCCGCAACTACGGTGCCCGGTTCGCCACCGCGGGGGACGGTGAGGTGATCGTCGCCGGCTACCACTACTGGGGCGAACAGGTGCTCAGCCGGCTGCGCGGCATGTTCGCCTTCGTGATCTGGGACCGGCAGGAGCGCCGGGCGTTCGGGGCCCGGGACTACTTCGGCATCAAGCCCCTGCACTACCTGGAGACCCAGCACGGCGTCTATCTCGCCTCGGAGAAGAAGGCGCTGCTGCCGTTCGCGCCGTCCGCGCACGCCGGGGACGCGGGGGTGGACACGGCGAACCTGTCGCACTACCTGACCCTGCAGTACGTGCCCGAGCCGGGCACGCTGCACCGGGGGATCAGCCGGATCGGCTCCGGTGAGTGCCTGACCTGGACCCCGGGGCAGCGGACCCAGGTCCGGCGGTGGTACCGCCCGGTATTCCGCCCCGCCCCGGTCGACGACGAGCAGAAGCTCTACCACCGGATCCGGGAGACCCTGCGGGAGAGCGTCCGGATGCACATGCGGTCCGACGTGCCGGTCGGCTCGTTCCTCTCCAGCGGCATCGACTCGACCGCCGTGGTGGCGCTGGCCCGCGAGTTCAACCCCAACATCCTCACCTTCACGGTCGGTTACGACGTGCCGGGCTACTCGGAGATCGACGTGGCCCAGGACTCGGCCCGTCAGCTGGACGTCACCACCATCCCGACCAAGATCGGGCCGCAGGACATGATGGAGGCGCTGCCCCGGATCATCTGGCACCTGGACGACCCGGTGGCCGACCCGGCCCTGGTCCCGCTCTACTTCGTGGCGCAGAAGGCCGCCGAGCACGTCACCGTGGTGCTCTCCGGCGAGGGCGCCGACGAGTTCTTCGGCGGCTACACGATCTATCGGGAGCCGCTGTCGCTGAGCAGCGTCAACGGGCTGCCGGGCGGGGTGCAGAAGGGCCTGCGGGCGGTCTCCAAGGCGATCCCGCAGGGGGTCAAGGGCAAGAGCTTCCTGGAGCGGGGCACCACCCCGATCGAGGAGCGTTACTACGGCAACGCGCGGATGTTCACCGAGGAGGAGAAGCGGCACCTGTTGCGCCGCTACGACCCGTCGGTGCGCTACACCGATGTGACGGCGCCGATCTACGCCGAGTGCCAGGAACTCGACGACGTGACCAAGATGCAGTACGTCGACCTCTACACCTGGTTGCGCGGGGACATCCTGGTCAAGGCGGACCGGATCTCGATGTCGCACTCGCTGGAGGTCCGGGTGCCGTTCCTCGACCGGGAGGTCTTCGAGGTGGCGGCGACGATTCCGGTCGATCTCAAGCTGCCGCCGCGCTCGGACGCCACCAAGTACGCCATGCGTCGGGCGTTGGAGGCGGTCGTGCCGCCGGCCATCGTGAACCGCCGCAAGCTCGGCTTCCCCACCCCCACCCGGGTCTGGCTGCGGGGCGAGATGTACGAGTGGGCCCGGCACGTCATCGCCACCTCGGGCGCCGGGGAGCTGCTGGACCTGCCGTACGCGCTGCGGCTGCTGGACGAGCACAAGCGGGAGGAGGCCGACCACTCCCGCAAGGTCTGGACCGTGCTGGTGTTCTGCGTGTGGCACGCGATCTTCGTGGCGAAGACCCTGGATCCGGGGATCCGCCGCAACCAGTCCGCGCTGCTGACCAAGCCGGTGGTCGGTTCCATGGTCCGCTGACCGGCGGCGCCATCCGAGGACGCCGATCATGAAGTTAGCGGGCAGACCGATCTCAATCGCCCGCTAACTTCATGATCATTGACACGTCGGTGGGTCACCGGCGGAGAGGGTCGTCACCTGCGGGAGCAGGTGACCATGGGTAGGGAGTTTGTCCCGCCGGAGTTGGCGACGAAGCCGAAGCTGGTCGTTCCCTCCGGGGCCACTGTGGCGTTGTGTGGGGCGTTTGTCACCGTCACCGACGCGCCCGAGGTGGTCAGGTTTCCGTTCCACAGGCTGTTGATCGTCTGCCCGTTGGCCCAGGTCCAGTTGGCGGACCAGCCGGCGAACGGGGTGGCGCCGTGGTTCATGATCTCGACCTCGCCCTGGAAGCCGCCCGACCAACTGCTCACCACCCGGTAGACCGCCATGCAGTCACCGCCGTGCGGCGGCGGATCGGTCGGGTCGGGGTCCGGCGGCGGCGGGTCGGTCGGGCCGGGGTTGCCGCCCCGGCCGAGCCCGGTGACCTCGCCGTTGCCGCCGTCGAAGGTCACGTCCGAGCAGCCGAAGAAGTTCTCCTGGCTGTCCGAGCGGACCCAGCGGGAGTAGATGATGTGCCGGCCACTCTTGCCGGTCGGCAGGTTGCCGCTGAAGTAGTAGTGCCCCTCGTTGGTGCCCACCCCGCCCCGCTGCGGCGGGTTGGTGACGGTGAGGAACGGCTGCGACTCCAGGTCGTTCCAGGCCAACGCCCGGGTCGGGCTCCAACTGTCCTTGGTGACATAGAAGTAGAACGTGCCCGGGTGGTGGGCCCAGTTGCTGTACTTGAACTCCATCCGGGCGCCGGCGGTCAGGTGGGTCAGTGGCCAGTCGTTGCGGGCCAGGTCATAACCTCGGAAGCCGGGGTTGCCGCCGCTGCACAACTGGCCGTCCGGGATGAAGCCGACGGTCCGGCCGTTGGCGTCCGAGCGCAGCACGCTGAACCAGTTGTAGAGCGAGTTGGCCCCGCTCTGGTTGACGGCGGCGGTGCAGGCCGGGTTGATCGGCTTGATCTCCCCGGTCTCGCTGAGGCCGTCCTTCCAACACAGGAACGTCCGGCTGCCCGGCGTCATCGCGGCGCCGTGCGCGGCGGCCGGTTCCGGATTCGAGGCCAGGACGACGGCGCCCATGGCTAGGGTGGCGACCGCGGTGCAAACCGCGGCCAGGCGGGATCGGTTCACGGGTACTCCTGACTCGCGGAGCGGCCACCTCGACCGCCCCACCGTGATGAGCGGATGTGCGGTGACCCGCGCGGAGCCGGTGCATGTGGGCGCGTGTCACCTGCGGCCCGCGTCACGCGGGCCGGCGCCCTCGCGTCGGCCAGACCCGTACCGGGGGCGCGGCAGCCCTCCGCACCATGCCCGGTAGCTGCCATCCCAGCATGCTCGGGAGCCCGACGCAATAGCTCTTGCTCGATGTGTCAGGACCGCTCGACACGGCTTTCCCGGGCCGGTTGCGGATCGTAGGCGGGGCCGGAACTCGACGATCCGGCAGACCCACGGGCCATGGGGGCATGATGGCGGTCGGGTCCGACGATCTCGCAGGTCCCGGGCTGGCGACGACGGCGACGAACGGCGGAGGACACATGGGATACGCGATGGTGCTCGGCGAGGCACTTATCGACCTGCTGGAGGCCGAGTGGGACGGGGAACCGGTGTTCCGCCAGGTGGTCGGCGGTGGACCACTCAACGTGGCGGTCGGGATCGCCCGGCTCGGTTCGGACGTGGAGTTCGTGGGGTCCGTCGGCGACGACGGGCTGGCCGGGCGGATCCGGACCGTGCTGGGCTCGGCCGGCGTCGGCCAGCGCGGGCTGGTCACCGTCGCCGCACCGTCGGCCCTCGCGGTCGCCACCTTCGCCGGGGCCGAACCCGACTTCCGGTTCTACGGCGACCCGCCGTCGTACGGGATGCTCGGACCGGACGACCTCGACCGTGCCCTGGTCGAGGGGGCCGACGTCCTGTACTGCGGTTCGATCGCGCTGCTCTGCCCGCGTACCCTCGCCGCCGCCCGGCGCGCCTGGGGACTGACCGGTCGGCTCCGGGTGTTCGACCCGAACGTGCGACCCAACCTGCTCACCGGGGCCGGGGCGGTCGACGAGCTGCGGTCCCTGGTCGCCGAGTTCGCGGCCGGCGCGCATCTGGTCAAGCTCAGTGCCGCCGATCTCGCGGTGCTGTACCCGGACACACCGGTGGCGGAGGCTGCCGAACGGTTGCGCGCCCTGGGCGCCGAGGCGGTGGTGGTGACGCTCGGAGCCCGTGGCGCACTGGTGGCCGCCGGCGGCGAGGCGGTGGCGGTCGCCGCTCCAGAGGTGGCGGCGGTGGACGCCACCGGCGCCGGGGACTCGGTGATGGCGGCCCTGGTGGCCGACCTGCTGGCCGACGGCCCGGTGCCGGACCCGGCCGCCTGGCCGGACCGGGTCGCCTTCGCGCTCCAGGTGGCCGGGCTGGTCTGCGAGTCGCCGGGCGGCGCGGCGTCGATGCCCACCCGCGCCCAGGTTGCCGCCCGCTTCCCCGGCTGATCACGGAGCTGCCGCCGCGGTGACCCGCGGTCGGTGGTCCCCCGGACGGGCGATACGCGGCACCGCGGGTGGCCCCGACGGGGGAGGCGCCGACGCGCCGTCCGGCGCAGGTTAGGCGGCATGACGACGCGCCACTCCGCCGACCCCGCCCACCGGACCCGGCTGAGCCGGCCGCGCCGCTGGTGGTCCCGCTGGCCCCGCTGGTCCGGCGCCGTCGCGGTGCTGGTTCTCACCGGGTACGGCCTGGGCGCGGCCGGTTGGTTCGCCGGTGGCCCGTACGCCTTCGCCCGACCGGCGAACCCGGACAACACCTTCCCGGACCACTGGCTCGCCGACCTGCCAGCGGCGCGGGTCGAAGCGGTGACGATCGGTTTCTGCGCGCTCGTGGTGGCCGCGCTGCTGCTCATGCGCCGCGCGGTCGGTGGCCCGCTGCGCCCGGTGCTGCTGGGCATCGGCTGGTCGGCCGCCGCGTTCCTGGCCCTGGTGCTGCCCGGCACCCAGGCCCTGGACGCCATCCCCGGGCTCAACCTGCTGAACCTGAAGCGGCTGGACTGGCCCACCGTCCACCTGGTGCTGCTTGCCTACACCGGCTACGCCGTCGCGGCGGCCACCCTCGCGTACGGCCGGCTGACCCGCGCCAGGTGCGTGAACTGTGGCCGGGACGGCGGTGCCGAGTGGCCGCGCCAGCGGTGGGCCCGCGTCGGCGTGCTCGTCTCCATCGCCGCGTTCGTCGCCCCGTTCGGCTACGCGATCGTCCGGCTGTGCTGGGCGGCCGGCATCCCGGTGGGCACCACCGAGGAGTTCCTGGCCACCATCAACGCCGCCAACCCGGGACACGGCACGGTGCTCCTGGAGCTGATCCTGTCCGGGATGGCCATCGGGGGTGGCCTGTTGTGTCTCGGACTGACCCGGCCGTGGAGCCAGGTGTGGCCGCGCTGGCTGATCGGCCTGGCCGGCCGTCCGGTGCCGCACTGGTTCCCGGCGGGCCTGGCGACGGTGTGCGGCGGCGGGCTGTTCGGATTCACCACCCTGCTGGTGCCCGACCTGGTCCGGTTCGCCACCGGCGCGCCGGTGTTCTATCCCGGCACCGGGGTCCGCACGAACTGGCTGTCCCACGTGCCCACCGTCTCCCTGCTGCTGTGGGGAGCCCTGGTGCTGGCCGCCGCGGCGGCCTTCCACTACCGCACCCGGAGCCGCTGCGTCCACTGCGGCAGGGGCGGTTGCGGTCAGCCGTCGCCGGCCAGTTCCGCGTAGCCGCGCCGGACGGCCACCAGGGCCGTCTGCCGGTCGAACGGGACCTGTCCCGCGACCCGGTCGACCGGAGCGCCGTCCGCGTGACCATCCCGGATCGACCAGGCCGTCGCGGCCAGGTCGGCGTGCTGACCCCGGGCCGCCTCGACACCCAGCACCGCCCCGTGACCCGGCACGATGGCGGTCGCCGGCGACGCGTAGCCGAGCAGTGCCTCGACCGTCTCCGGCCATTCCAACGGATAGCCGTCGTCGAACTGCGGTGGCGCGCCCTCCTCCAGCAGGTCACCGGCAACCAGCACGTCCGCGTCCGGAACGTGGACGGTGAGGTCGCCGGCGGTGTGCCCGCGGCCCAGGTGCCGCAACACCACCGACCGGCCGCCGAGGTCCACCTCCGCTTCCCGGTGGACCGGGTGGCTCGGTGCCAGCACGGTGCTCGCGCTGATCTCCGCGGCCAGGTCCGCGTTCTCCAGCGGGATCTCCCGGTACGCGTGCCGGCGTACCTCGTCGCCCCGTTCCCGCAGCACGGTCGCGGTCACCTCGTGCGCCCACACCGTCCCGGGCGGCTCGGCCACCACGGCGGCGTTGCCGAGCCAGTGGTCGAAATGATGATGGGTGTTGACCACCACGAACGGCAGGGCCGTGATGCGGCGGGCGGCCTCAACCAACGCCAATCCCTGTGCCGTGCTGGACAACGTGTCCACCACGACCGCCACCTCGGCACCGGGCACCAGCGTCACGTTCACGTCGAGCACCGGATGGCGCAGCACGAAGACCCGGTCGCCGACCTCGACGAAGGCGACGTCGCTCATGCCGACCCGAACGCCCGCTCGACGAACTCGTGCCGGTCCACCAGGACCCGTTCCACCCGTCCCTCGGCCACCGTCGTGTCGCCGTCGGTGACGCGCACCTCGAACAGCAGCCGGCGGCCGTCCACCTTGGCCAGTCGGGCCAGCGCCAGCACCGTACGGCCGATCGGGGTGGGTCGCCGGTGGTCCAGCTCGACCCGCAGACCCACGGTGGTCAGGCCGGGTGGCATTCGGGTCGCCGTGGCCGCCACGGTCGCCGCTTCGGCGAGGGCGAGCACCCGCGGCGTGCCGAGCACCGGGACATCACCCGAACCGACCGCCTGCGCGGTGTCCGGGTCGGCGACGGTCAACTCCACCTGGGCGGTCAGGCCCGGCGGAAACGAGGCTTCCGGCTGCTGATCCATCCGTTCAGGGTAGGCGCACCGGCCGGTTCCGCGCCGGCTCAGCCGGTACGGTCGCCGGTCCGTGCCGGATCAGTCGGTACGGCGGGCGGTGCGCGCCTGGGTCGCCAGGTCGGCGGCGAGTCGCCACGCCTCGACCACATCCCGGTGGTGCGCCACCGCGGACGGTCCGCCGGCCGTGTCCGCGTACACGGTGGCCAGCCCCAGCCGCCGCTGCACCGGTCCCTGGGTGACCCGGACGCTCTGGATCCGCGCGAACGGCACGATGAGCAGCTGCCGGATGAACCGGCCGGACCGGACGGCGAACACCTCACCGGTCAGCCCGGCACCGAGCGCCGGCTGGCCCACCGGCCGCAGCCAGCGCGCCCGGACCGGCGCGACCGACAGCGGCAGGCTGGTGAGGTCGACTCCGGGTAGCACCGCACCCGTGATCGACGTGGCGGTGGCCAGGTCACCGACCGGTAGCAGCCGGTCGGGCCGGTTCCGGTCGTCCGGTTCGCCGGCCGCGTACCCGGCCACGGCCAGCCGAAGCCGCAACCATCCCTTCATCCGCCAGAGCAGCGGCCAGGTGGCCCCGACCGCCTGCACCCGGTTCAGCGGGACGGTCTGGGCCCGGGTCTCCAGCAGCCCGTGCCGGACACGCAACACGGCGTCGTCGCGACCCAGCCGGAAGTTCCAGTCATCGAGCACCCGCCGCCCGGGTTGCAGCAGCACACCGACCATCGCCGTCAGGGCGCTGGCCACCGCGATGAACGACCGGGAGTCCTCGGAGACGAACTGCCCCACCACGAAGGCCACACCGAACGGCAGCAGGAACGCCTGAGGCGTGAGCAGTTGGCTGATCAGCAGGTCCCGGTTGGCGACGGTGTGCAGCGGCACCTCCGGCCGGCTCGTCGGCGCGGCGCCGACCGTTGCCGGTCCGTCCGGCCCGACGGTGGTCCCCGCTGGCGAGGCCGGTCCGTGCGGGGTGCCGTCGACATCTCCGGCACCGGATGGCGCGACCGCCTCCGGCGCCGCCCCGGCCACCGGTCCGGCCCGTCGTCCCCCGGTCGGTCCGGCCAGGCTCAGCAGCCGTTCGCGCAGCACACTGGCCTCGACGACCGTCAGGTACGCCAGCGGCGCCTCGGTCTTGCCGCCCCCGACCACCTCCAACCGCAGCTCGGCCAGCCCGGTGAGTTGGGCGAGCAGCGGCCGGACCACCTCCACCGCCTGGAGTCGCTCCAGCGGGATGGCCCGCGTCCGCCGCCACAGCAAGCCCTCGTGGATGCGCAGTTCCCGGCCCACCACCTGGTAGCCGGTGTAGTACCAGCTGATCGCCGACAGGACGAGCGCACCGAGCGCCAGCACCGCGACCATCGCGCTGAACCAACCGATGCCCACCCGGGACAGGGTCGACCAGGAGAGCG
The DNA here is from genome assembly GCF_042666615.1 of Plantactinospora sp. GCM10030261. Taxonomy (NCBI): domain Bacteria; kingdom Bacillati; phylum Actinomycetota; class Actinomycetes; order Micromonosporales; family Micromonosporaceae; genus Plantactinospora; species Plantactinospora sp. GCM10030261. The sequence goes on along the minus strand of NZ_JBHTDD010000032.1, from coordinate 4,306 downwards.
CGGCGATGACCACCGCGATGGTCTTGGCGCCCTGCAACAGGGGACTGAGTGGATGCAGGCGTTGACGCGGCTCCACCGCCGTCTGACCGGTCACCGGCTTCGTCCGTACCCGATGGTGGCCCGGTGCCAGGACGGCCGGGACCCGTCGGCGGACCGGTTCACAGCCCTTCCGCCCGGTCCTCGCCCAGCGCGGTGAGCCGGTCCCGTAGCCGGGCGGCCTCCGTGGGACGCAGGCCCGGCACCCGGGCGTCGCTGGCCGCCGCGGCGGTGTGCAACTGCACGGTGGCCAGGTCGAAGGCCCGTTCCAGGGGTCCGGCGCTGACGTCCACGAACTGCATCCGGGCGTACGGGACGATCGACAGCCGCCGCACCAGCAGACCGTGCCGTACCAGGAGGTCGTTGTCCCGCTCGGCGTAGCCCCAGGCGCGTACCGCCCGGATGATCACCCAGCTCCGCCACCCGCCGCCGAGCAGCACCACCGCCACACCGAGCCCGAATGGCCAGGCGCCGGTCAGGGCCCAGCCGACGGCCAGGCCGGTGAGCAGCACCGTCACCCCGATGGCCAGCCTGATCACCTCGACCCAGACCAGGTCGCGGGAGACCGGCTGCCAGGCGACGGTCCGCGGCCACGGCTCCAGCGGATCGGGTTGCTCGTTCACCCTTCGAGCGTATGCGATGCGGTCACCGGAGCCACCTCGCGCAGGAAGCCGCGGGCGGTGAGGAAGTCGCCGAGCGTGTTCCGATGCTCGGCGCAGGCCAGCCAGGTCTTCCGCCGGGCGGCGTCGTGCAGCCGAGGATTGTTCCAGCGCAGTTGCCACGCGGCCGGGGCGCGACAGCCGCGGGCCGAGCAGACGAGGGGGTCCGCCGGGGTCGGGGAGCCGTCTGGGGACACCCCGACAGTGTACGGGCGGCCGAACGGCGAAACGGCGGGCGGGGACGATGCCGGCCGGAAGAGATAGAGCGCCGGGCGACCACGGGGGGAGTCGCCCGGCGACCGCGCAATGGTACACACGGCCAACCCCCTTGTGTCCAGCGCTCGGGCGCGGCATGGCACGTCGGGTGCGAAGTGGGGTGACGCGGCGCTTCCGTCGCGTGCCGCGGCGGTGGCCGCTGGTTCCCCGCGCCGTTGACGTGCCTCTCAGCCGGACGTGGAAAGCTTGGGGCGGCGGCATCTCGCCGACAGCTTCATCCGCGACCCGTTGTGGAGGACCGGTGGCCCAGCCGACCGCACCCGACGCCCCCAACCCATCCGAGGCCGGCGCCTCCGGTGGCCCGCCGCCCCCGCCGCCGGCCGGGGCCAGCGGATCGACCGGACCGGGCAGCGCCCCGTCCGGATCGACCGGACCGGGCAGCACCCCGGCCGCGGACGCCACCCTCGTGGAGCGGGCCCTGTTCGAGGTCAAACGGGTGATCGTCGGTCAGGACCGGATGGTGGAGCGGATGTTCGTCGCCCTGCTCGCCCGCGGCCACTGCCTGCTGGAGGGAGTGCCCGGCGTGGCCAAGACGCTCGCCGTGGAGACCCTCGCCAGGGTGGTCGGCGGCAGCTTCGCCCGCGTGCAGTTCACCCCGGACCTGGTGCCCGCCGACATCGTGGGCACCAGGATCTACCGGCAGTCGAGCGAGAAGTTCGACGTCGAACTGGGTCCGATCTTCGTGAATTTCCTGCTCGCGGACGAGATCAACCGGGCCCCGGCGAAGGTGCAGTCGGCGCTGCTGGAGGTGATGTCCGAACGGCAGGTGTCGATCGGCGGGAACAGCCACCGGGTTCCCGATCCCTTCCTGGTGATGGCCACCCAGAACCCGATCGAGCAGGAGGGCGTCTACCCGCTGCCGGAGGCGCAGCGGGACCGGTTCCTCATGAAGATCCTGGTGGGATATCCCACAGACGCCGAGGAGCGCGAGATCGTCTACCGGATGGGGGTCAGTCCGCCGGAGCCGACCCCGGTGTTCACCCCGGTCGACCTGATGGCCCTGCAACGCAAGGCCGACCAGGTGTTCGTGCACAACGCGTTGGTCGACTACACGGTCCGGTTGGTGCTGGCCACCCGGTCGCCCGCCGAGCACGGGATGCCGGACGTGGCGCAGCTCATCCAGTACGGGGCCAGCCCGCGGGCCTCTCTCGGCATCGTGCGGGCGACGCGGGCGCTGGCGCTGCTCCGGGGTCGCGACTACGCACTGCCCCAGGACATCCAGGACATCGCCCCGGACATCCTGCGGCACCGCCTGGTGCTCAGCTACGACGCGCTGGCCGACGACGTACCGGCCGACCACATCGTCTCCCGGGTGCTGAGCACGATCCCGATGCCGTCCGTCGCACCCCGGCAGCAGGCCAGCCCGCCACCGGTGTCCGGAGGCGGCTGGCCGGGACGGCTGCCGTGACCATGCCGGCCGGAGCCGCGCGGCACCGGACCACATCCACCGACCCGACCGGCGCCACCTCGGGCCGCGCCGAGGCGGTCCTGTCCCGACTCCAGTTGCTGGTCACCCGGCGCCTGGACGGGTTGCTCCAGGGCGACTACGTGGGCCTGCTGCCCGGCCCGGGCAGCGAGGCGGGGGAGTCGCGCGAATACCGCCCGGGTGACGACGTACGGCGGATGGACTGGCCGGTCACCGCCCGCACCACGCTGCCGCACGTCCGGCGGACGGTCGCCGACCGCGAACTGGAGACCTGGCTGGCGGTGGACCTCTCGGCCAGCCTCGATTTCGGCACCGGCCGCTGGCTCAAGCGGGACCTGGTGGTGGCCGCGGTGGCGGCGGTCGCGCACCTGACCGCCCGGGGTGGCAACCGGATCGGCGCCGTGGTCGGCACCGGTGGCAGCGTTCGCCGGCTGCCCGCCCGGCCCGGCCGCAAGGAGGCGCAGGGTCTGCTGCGGGCCGTCGCCGGCACCGACATCCGACCCGGTCGCGCCGACCTCGGGGCGCTTGTGGACATGCTCAACAAGCCGCCGCGCCGGCGCGGGATGGCCGTGGTCGTCTCGGACTTCCTCGCTCCACCGGCACAGTGGGGGCGGCCGGTCCGCAAACTGGCCGTCCGGCACGACGTGCTGGCCGTCGAGGTGGTCGACCCGCGTGAACTCGAACTGCCCGACGTCGGAGTGCTGACCCTCGCCGACCCGGAGACCGGGCAGGTGCACGAGGTGCAGACGGCCGACCGGCGGCTCCGGCACCGGTACGCCGAAGCGGCGTCGGCCCAACGGGCGGCGATAGCCACCGAACTGCGCGCGGCCGGAGCGGCTCACCTGCGGCTGCGTACCGATTCCGACTGGCTGCTGGACATGGTGCGGTTCGTCGCGGCCCAGCGGCACGCTCGCACCAGGGGGACCACGCGATGATCCGTTTCCTGCAACCGTGGTGGTTGCTGGCCGTCCTTCCGGTGCTCGTGCTAGCCGGCGTGTACGTCTGGCGGCAACTGCACCGGCGCTCGTACGCCATGCGGTTCACAAACGTGGAACTGTTGCGCACGTTGGCCCCCAAGGGTCTCGGTTGGCGGCGGCATGCCTCGGCCACCGCGCTCCTGCTCAGCATGCTGGTGCTGGCCACCGGTCTGGCTCGGCCCTCGGTTGATCTGAAGGAGCCGCTGGAGCGGGCCACCGTCATGCTGGCGATCGACGTGTCGCTGTCCATGCAGGCGGGTGACGTGGAGCCGAACCGGCTGGTCGCCGCGCAGGAGGCGGCGAAGCAGTTCGTCGCCGAGCTGCCCCCGACGTACAACCTGGGGTTGGTGTCCTTCGCGAAGGCGGCCAACGTGCTGGTCCCGCCGGGCAAGGACCGGGCCGCCGTGATCGAGGCCATCGACGCGCTCGCCCTGGCCGAGGCGACGGCGACCGGCGAGGCCGTGTTCACCTGCCTGGACGCGATCCGTTCGGTGCCGGCGGACGGCGCCTCGGGTCCGCCGCCGGCCCGCATCGTGCTGCTCTCGGACGGCTACCGGACGTCCGGCCGGTCGGTCGAGGAGGCGGCGGCCGCGGCCCAGTCGGCGAACGTGCCGGTCTCCACGATCGCCTTCGGCACGGACACCGGCGAGGTCGAGATCGCCGGTCAGGCCCAACGGGTGCCGGTGGACCGGCTCTCCCTGGCCCAACTCGCCGAGACCACTCAGGGCTTCTTCTACGAGGCGGCCTCGGTGGGCGAACTCAAGGAGGTCTACCAGGACATGGGCTCATCGATCGGCTTCCGGACCGAGCCACGCGAGCTAACCCAGTGGTACGCCGGGATCGCGCTGCTGCTCGCGTTGATCGCGGCGGCGATGAGCATGTTGTGGACGTCCCGCCTCCCGTAACCCCCCTCCCACCCCCGCCCCTCCCGC
>NZ_JBHTDD010000031.1:0-73394 GCF_042666615.1 Plantactinospora sp. GCM10030261 | reverse complement strand
TCCCCGTCGATCTAGGGCAGATGGTCGTGATTGGAGATCAACTAGCAACCATCTGCCCTAGATCGACGGGGAGGGAGAGGGGGGCGGGGCGGGGGCGGGGGAAGAGTTCGGTTCTGGGGGGTCGGAGAGCAGCGCGGCCGGCAGGTCGACCTCGACCGACCAGCCGCCGGACAGGCGCGGACCGAAACGCACGGTTCCGCCGTACAGGGCGACCCGCTCCCGCATGCCCACCAGGCCGTGCCCGCCGGTAAGCGGCGGCTCGGCGGCGATCCGGCCCCGACCGTCGTCCACCACCCGCAGCAGCAGGCGGCCCGGCGTCCGGTGGTCGAACACGACATCCACCCCGGCCCCCGCCCCGGCGTGCTTCAGGGCGTTGGTCAGTGCCTCCTGCACGAGCCGGTAGACGGTGAGGTCCAGGCCGGCCGGCAGCTCGACCGGCTGCCCGTGCACCGTGTGCCGGACCCGCAGCCCGGCCGCTCGGGACCGGTCCAGCAGCGCCCCGAGGTCACCCAACACCGGCCGCCGACGCGCCGGATCCCCCTCGATGGCTCCGACATCCGGCCCCGACACCTCGGTCGCCCGCATCGGATCGGGAGCCACCGTCGCCGTCCCACCACCCACCGGCGCCGAGCCGTCACCAGCTGGCGGACCGTCCCGCAACACGTCAACCAGGCGACGCATCTCCTGCAACGCCTCCCGGCCCGTGCCGGCCACCACCTGCACCGCCCGCCGGGCGGCTCCCGGATCACGATCGATCATGTAGCGAGCCCCGTCGGCCTGGACGATCATGACGGCCAGCCCGTGCGCCACCACGTCATGCAGCTCCCGGGCGATCCGGGTGCGTTCCTCCGCGACCGCCGCCCGGGACCGCGCGTCGCGTTCACGTTCCAGAGTGGCCGCCCGGTCCTCCAGACTCACCACGTACAACCGGCGGGTCCGCACATTCAGCGCCGCCGACCAGACCGCCCCGCACACCAGCCCGAGAAAGATCGCGTTACTCCACCACCGGCCATACAGCACCGGCACGGTGACCACCACTCCGACCGCCACCACCGCACCCGCGATGACGCCGTCCCGGAGCCGGTCGGCGTACTTCACCACGCTGTACATGGCGATCAACACCGCCACGTCGTACGGCAGCGGATGCCAGCGGAACGCGGCCTGGACCGCCGCGAGCACCGCAACCACGATCGCGGCCGGCACCGGACGCGACCGGCGGACCAGCAGGGGAACCGCCATCGCCATGCCGATCGCGGTGGACCACCAGCCGCCGGGCTGGTTGCCGGAGCCGGCGACGGCGAGCAACCCCACCAACAACGACACCGCGATGTCGAAGGCGAGTTGCCGCGGCGGGCGGCCGAGAACGGTACGACGTGCCATCGGCACCAAGACTACGATCCCCCACCCGGAACTCCCCGGGGGTTTGCAGCGACTATGTATACGTGCGTTGCGAGGACTGTAGGGAAGCGGTGTCCGCCCGGCTCGACGGGGAGGACGATCCACGGGAGCGGGCGGCGGTCGACGCCCACCTGGCCGGTTGCCCGGCCTGCGTACGATGGCAACGGGACGCCGTGGCGGTGACCCGGCTGGCCCGTACCATGCCGTTGGGCACCCCCGCCGGGGTGGACGACTCGGTGTTCGCCGCGCTGCCGGCACCCGGACGTGGACGCCGCCGGCTCGACGGTGTGCTCCGGGTGGCGCTGGGCGTGCTCGGCGGCATCCAACTGCTGCTGGGTCTGGCCCAGGTAACCGGGTTCACCATGAGCCACCTGCATGCCGGCCCGGCCGATCCTTACCACCTGTGGCACGAGTCCGCGGCCTGGAACATCGCCGTCGGCGCCGGTTTCGTCTGGATCGCCGCCCGGCGCACCCCGCCCACCGGGCTGATGCCGACACTCACCGCGTTCGTGGCGGTGCTGGCCGTGCTGTCGATTAACGACATCGTGACCGGCGCGGTCGGCGCCACGCGGCTGCTCAGCCACGCGATGCTGGTGCTCGGCTACCTGGTCCTCACGGTCATCCACCGGCGGAACGCCGGCGACCCCGGCCAACCACCCGCCGGTCGCGACCGGACTCCACGATGGCGGGCTCGGTTCGACGACGAGACCGAGTCGCCGGTCCGAGGGCGGCCCGCGCTGCGGCTGGTCCGCGACCTGCCGGCCGACGGACATGCCACCACCAGCCCCGGCAGCCGGGCAGCCTGACCCGGGACACGCCACCACCAGCCCCGACCGCCGGGCCGGCAGCCGGGCAGCCTGACCCGGGGGCCCGTGGCCGGCCATCCGTCGCCCGCCGCGTGCGACCGGGACGTTTCACCGCCGGAACGAGTTGGGTACCACTCCGGCATCGGCCCCGGCGGCCACCGGGCGGCCCCTCGGCCGGACGGCGGCCCCGGCTCTCACCCAGGGGGCAGGAATGCGATTCGGATCCATCGGCGGCGTCCTCGTCGTCATCTGGTTGATCATTGGGGCCATCGCGGCCGGCCAGCGTGGCTACTACAACGACGACCCGGACAACTGCGCCGAGGCCGGCACGGTAATCGTGACGATCGTCGCCGGCCCGCTCAACTACCTCGGCGTGAACCCGAAGATCAACTGCAACGTGCCGCAGCCGTCGCAGTAGTGAGGCAGTAGAAGCTCGCGACACCACCCCGATCGCCTTCGCGGGCGCCCGCCGGATCACACGTGACGGCGGGCGCCCGTCCCATGTCCCCCGGCTATGCTCGGCCGTCTGTGACCGGGACGCCGACGGCGGGCCGACACCATCAGGAGGCGATACGGGATGACCGGGCTGGACGCGCCACGCGGCGCGGCGTACGAGATGTTCGACGCCGATGACGCCTCGCGGGCCCTGGGCATCGAGTTGCTGGCCGCGGCCGATGGGACGGCGACGGCCCGGATGCGGGTGACCGGGTCGATGGTCAACGGGCATGGCATCGCCCACGGCGGCTACCTGTTCCTGCTGGCCGACACCGCGTTCGCCTGCGCCTGCAACAGTTGGGGTCCGACGACCGTCGCGGCCGGGGCCGACATCACCTTCGTCCGCCCGGTACGCGAGGGCGAGGTGCTGGTGGCACGCGCGGCGGAACGCACCCGGTACGGACGCAGCGGCATCTACGACGTGACGGTCACCCGCGACGGCGAGGTGGTGGCGGAGTTCCGCGGCCGCAGCCGCACCATCGAGCCGCGCTAGCCCTCCCGAAGCCCTTGGTGGCCACCGGCGACCGGCCCCGACGTGGCCACCGGCGACCGACCCCGACCTACCGGGCCAGCGAGCGGGCGATGACCATCCGCTGGATCTGGTTGGTCCCCTCCACGATCTGCAACACCTTGGCCTCGCGCAGGTACCGCTCGACCGGGTGGTCGGCCACGTAACCCGCACCGCCGAGCACCTGCACGGCGTCGGTGGTGACCCGCATCGCGGTGTCGGTGGCGAAGACCTTCGCCTTGGCCGCCTCCACCGAGTAGGGCCGGCCGGCGTCCCGCAACCGGGCCGCGGCCAGGGTGACGGCCCGGGCCGCCGACACCGCGGTCGCCATGTCGGCGAGCAGGAATCCCAGCCCCTGGAAGTCGATGATCGCCTGCCCGAACTGCTGGCGCTCCTTGGCGTACGCCACGGCGTAGTCCAGGGCCGCCTGGGCCAGCCCGACCGCGCAGGCGGCGATGCCGAGCCGGCCGGAGTCCAGCGCGGTCATCGCGATGGTGAAGCCCGTCCCCTCGGAGCCCACGAGGCGGTCCGCCGGCACCCGGGCGTCGTCGAAGGCGATCTGCGCGACCGGCGAGGCCCGCAACCCCATGGTCCGTTCCGGTGCCTGCGGCGTGATGCCTGGCGTGTCGGCGTCGGCCAGCAGGCAGGAGATGCCCTTGGGTCCGGGCCCGCCGGTGCGGCAGAAGATGTTGTAGAAGTCGGCGGCGCCGGCGTGGGTGATCCACGCCTTGGTGCCGGAGACGACGTACTCCTCGCCGTCCCGCTCGGCCCGGGTGGCCAGCGCCGCGGCGTCCGAACCACCCTGCGGTTCGGACAGGCAGTACGCTCCCAGCAGCTCCCCGCCGATCATGTCCGGCAGCATCGCCCGCAGCTTCTCGTCGCCGTACGCCGACACCGGGTAGCAGGACAGCGTGTGCACGCTTACCGCCTCCGCGACGGCCAACCACCGGCTCGCCAGCACCTCAAGCACCTGCAGGTACACCTCGTACGGCTGCTCGGCGCCGCCGTACTCGGCCGGGTACGGCAGGCCGAGCAGCCCGGAGCGGCCCAGGGTGCGCAGCACCTCGCGGGGGAACTCACCGCGTTCCTCGAACTGGGCGGCCCGCGGCGCGAGCTCCCGGTCGGCCAGCTCGGTGGTGAGCGCGAGGAGGTCGTACGCCTCGTCGGTGGGCAGGATTCGGTCGACGGTCATGGCAGGGTGGGCTCCGGGAGAATGGTGTCGAGTGGTGCGACGCCGCCCGCGGCTCGGACGGCATCATGGCGTTCCCGACTGGTGTCACGGCTCCGTTCGCGGACGGTGACCCGGCCGGGGGCGCCGACCAGCCGGGCGGGCGGATGGTGGGCGTCCATGCCGGATAGCTTAACGGTCGTTCGGTTTGCCGCGCTTGCCGCGGCGTCGATCCGCCCGATGTCGGCGATATCGAGACGTTCGAGCATCCGGTACCCGCCGACATCGCGTGGATCGGACGGGGATGTCTAATCGGGCAGCACCGCCGCGGCGACCCGACGGGCCCGGGCGGCGCTCGCCGTCACGTCGGTGCTGTCGACGAACTGGTCCACCGCCCCGACCGGCGGACGGTCGCGCAGCGCCGGATCGGTGATCGCGTCCCGCAACGCGCTGGCGAACCGGTCCGCGTGCAGCACCAGGAACGGCCGCCGGTGAAAGCGGCTGACCGCCGGGTCCTGCGCCGCCGCGAGGCCCCGCTCGTTGGTCCGGACCGCGGCCAGGGTGAGCGCCCGGCACAACTGCCGCTCCCGCTCCCGCCACGTCGCCGCCCGAACCGCACCGCTCAGGGCGTCCCCGACCTCCGGTGCGCCGGGCAGCCGACCGAACTCCGAGCCCAACCATTTGCCGTACGGCGGATAGCGCCGCTCCAGCAGCAGGAACAGCCGCATCAGGTCACGGGCCACGCGGGCGGCGAGCACCATGCTGCCCAGGTCGTCGCCGACCTCCGCGCACCGCCCGACGAGATGCTCCTCCTGGGCTATCCGGGTCCACTGGGCGGCGAGCACATACCGCCAGACGTCATCTGGATACCAGCCCAGCGCCGCCCGCGCGCGGGTCGGCCCAGCCTCGCCCAGGTCGTCGTGGAACACCGCGCCGCCGGTGAACTCGGCGAGCCGTTGGGTAGGGACAGCCAGCCAGTCCTCGGTGCCCACGCCGAGTCGCGGATCGAAGCCGAGTGACTCGGCGAGCCAGTCGCCCAGCACCCCGGCCCGTACGCCGTGCCGGTCCCCGGTGCGGGACAACACGCCAAGGCCGGTGTCCGGGTGCCCGGCGAACCGGGTCGGAAAGCCGAGAAACGCGGCCGGCAGGTCGTCGGCCACCGCCCGCTCGACCCGGTGGGCCAGATGCCCGTCCGACGGTGCCAGGAAGACCTGCAACCGCGGACCCCAGTCGTGGTCGATCGACCGGGGCGTGTCCAGGCCAAGCAGTTCCGACCCGGTGTCCAGGCGGCCGGCGGCGTACCGCAGGTCCGGAAACCGACCACGGACGATCGGACCCACCACGTCGTCGTGGAACCGTCGGCAGAGATCCAGTCCGGGCACGAACTCCATGGCCTCAGGGTGCCGGTTCCGGACCCGGCCCGCCGCCGATATTCGACCGGCACGCGGGTCCCGGTGTCGGTCCGCTGTGCGAGGCTGTCCGGGTGACGCGACCTCCGCTGCTCCTCGTCGACGCGCCGAGCCTCTACTTCCGGGCCTACTTCGGCATCCCCGAGTCCGCCGCGAAAGCACCGGACGGCAGCCCGGTGAACGCCGTACGCGGCTTCCTCGACATGATCTCCACCCTGATCCGCAACCGCCGACCGGACCGCCTGGTCTGCGCCCTGGACTACGACTGGCGCCCCGCCTGGCGGGTGGAGCTGCTCCCGTCGTACAAGGCGCACCGGTTGGTTCCGGCGGGTGACGCGGAGGTGGTACCGGACACGTTGGAGCCGCAGGTGCCGCTGATCCTGGAGGCGCTCGCCGCGGTCGGCATTCCGGCGATCGGTTGCGACGGTTACGAGGCCGACGACGTGCTCGGCACGTTGGCCACCACCCAGCCCGGCCCGATCGAGGTGGCGTCCGGCGACCGGGACCTGTTCCAGCTGGTCGACGACGCCAAGCCGGTCCGGCTGCTCTACTGCGGTCGGGGCGTGGCCAAGCTGGAGGACTGCGACGGCGCGGCGGTGCGGGCCAAGTACGGCGTACCTCCCGAGGGATACGCCGACTTCGCCGCGCTTCGCGGCGACCCCAGCGACGGCCTGCCCGGGGTCACCGGCGTCGGGGAGAAGACCGCCGCCCGGCTGATCGACCGGTACGGCGACCTCGCCGGCATTGTCGCCGCCATGGACGACCCGGTCGCCGGTTTCGCCCCCGGGCTGCGCGGCAAGCTGCTCGCCGCGCGGGACTACCTCGCGGTGGCGCCTCGAGTGGTACGGGTGGCGCGGGACGCGCCGCTACCGCCGGTGGACCCGACGCTGCCGCGCGGACCGGTTGATCCCGACGGCCTGCTGGCTTTCGCCGAGAAATGGAACGTCGCCGGTCCGTGCCGGCGTCTGGTCGACGCGCTGGCCGAACGAGCCTGACCTGGCGCCGGCCTGGTCGACGTCCCCGAACAGACAGGTCGCCAGCGCGCCGGGCGCATGACCGAGCGAGCCTTGCCCGGTCGGCCCGGCAGACCGGGCAGGCCCGCGACAGACCTGGCCTCAGCCGGTCTGCGCCCGATCATCCCGGCCGGCTCCGCGCGACCTCGGCGGTATCGCCGACCGCGCGCGCAGCCCGACCGGGTCGGCCTGCGGCTCGGCCACGCCGGCGGGCGGTCCGGCCAGGTCGTTCTGCCTGGCGTTGAGATATGCCAGGCCGGCCCGGTCCTCCTCGGTCGGCGCGGCCATCAGCGCGTACGCCAGACCGCCGGCAACGAAGATCACCGCGAGGACGATCGGCACGAGCAACGTGCCTACGGTGGCGCCGGTGGTCACCCCGGCGCCGGGCGTCAGCCGCACCGACATGGCCGTCATCCCGGTGTAGTGCATGCCGCTGACCGCGACCCCCATCACCAGGGCCGAGACAAAGATCGCCAGCGCCCGCTTCACGGTGATGGCCAGCCACAGCGCCGCCGTCGCGGCGACCACCGCGATGAGCACCGACAGCGAGACCCGCGTCGACTCGTACTGGACGACACCGCCGAGGCGCATGGCCGCCATCCCGGTGTAGTGCATCGCCGCCACACCGAGCCCGGTGGTCACACCACCGATGAGCACCCGGACCGTGCCCGACCGGCCCCGGCCGACCAGCATCAGGCCGACCGCCACCGCCACGACCGCGATCACCGCGCTGGCCACGGTGAGACCGATGTCGTACCGGATCGTCGTGCCGGTCACCCCGAACCCGAGCATCGCCATGAAGTGCATGGACCAGATGGCCGTACCGCCGATGGCCACCGACGCCAGTGCCAGCCACCACGTCCGCTGGCCGGTGGTCGGCGCGGCCCGCAGCCGCCCGACGCAGACCAGACCGAGCAGTGAACCCAGCACGGACAGCGAGTAGCCGAGCGTCGGCGTGATCCAGCCGTACGCGAAATGGTCGATGTGTGCCAACGGAATGCCCCCCAGGAAGTCGCGCCAGGCATCCGGGTGAGAGCCCCCCGACGAGACCTGAGCAGCATAAAAGATGCCCCGGCGGTCCCGTCAACGGGACCCCGTCCACGACCGCACCGCTCGACCGGCCGCAGGGCGTCGCTCAGGCCACCCCGGTGTACGCCAGCACCCCCCGGCGGATCGCGGCCATCGCCGTCTTCGCGGTGGCCCGCAACTCGGCGTCCCCACCATCGGCGAGCTGACCGAGCAGGTCCACCACCTGCCGGGCCCAGCGTACGAAGTCACCGGCCGGCATCTCGCCGTCCAAGGTGTGCCCGCTGGCCAGCACCTTGCCCAGCGGTTCACCACGGGTCCACCGGTAGATCGGCCAGACGAAGCCGAGGTCCGGCTCCCGGGTCGTCTCCAACCCGCGCCGCGCCTCGTCGGCCTCCAGATCGGACCAGAGCTTGACCGTGGCGTCCACCGCGTCCGCGACCGCACCACGGGGCACCGAGGTCCGTTCGTCGGTGTCCCGCCGCGCCTCGAACACCAGCGTCGACACGGCCGCGGCCAACTCGGCCGGCGCCAACCCGTCCCACACCCCCCGCCGCAGGCACTCGGCCACCAGCAGGTCGGTCTCCGACCAGATCCGCGCGAGAGTCCGCCCGGCGTCGGTCACGCCGCCGTCGCGGGTGAGATAGCCACGCGCGATGAGCAGCTCACAGATCCGGTCGAAGGTACGCGCCAGCGAGCCGGTCCGCCCCGTCACCCGCTGCCGCAACTCCTCGGTGTCCCGCGCCAACCGCCACCGCCGCTCCGCCCACCGGGCGTGCTCCTCCCGCTCCGGGCAGCCGTGGCACGGATGCCGACGCAACTCCGCCCGCAACTCGGTGAGCCGGTGGTCCTCGGCGCCCGGCCGGGACCGGCCACCACGCCGACCACCATGCCGGGCCAGACCGGTGCCGCTGACCTCGGCGGCGAGATCCCGCCGGGCGGCCGGCGACCGGTGGTTGAAGTGCTTCGGCACCCGGATCCGGGCGAGCACCTCGGCCGGCGCGGTGAAGTCCCCCGCCGTGACCCGACCCGCCCACCGGTCCTGGGTGAGCACCAGCGGTCGCGGCTCACCGAAACCGCCGGTGCCGGGGTCGAGGACGACGGCCAGCCCGGCCCGTCGTCCCGACGGCACCCGGATGACGTCACCGATCCGCAGCCTCTCCAGGGAGGTGATCGCCGCCGCGCGGCGCTGCCCCTGCCCCTGCCGGGCGAGGGCGCGCTCCCGGTCGGCGAGCGCCCGGCGCAGCCCGAAGTACTCCTCGAAGTCACCCTGGTGGCACTCCGCCTCCGCCGCGTACGCCGCCATCGTCTCGTCGTTGCGCGCCACCTGACGGGCCAGGCCGACCACCGACCGGTCCGCCTGGAACTGCGCGAACGACGACTCCAGCAACGCCCGGGCCGGCTCGGCACCCACCGAACCGACCAGATTCACCGCCATGTTGTACGACGGCCGGAAGCTCGACCGCAGCGGATACGTCCGGGTCGAGGCCAGCCCGGCGACGTGCCGCGGATCGACCTCGGGTGACCAGACAACGACCGCGTGCCCCTCGATGTCGATACCGCGCCGCCCCGCCCGTCCGGTGAGCTGGGTGTACTCCCCCGGCGTCAGGTCGACGTGCGCCTCGCCGTTGAACTTGACAAGCCGCTCCAGCACCACGCACCGGGCCGGCATGTTGATCCCCAGCGCCAGCGTCTCGGTGGCGAACACGGCCTTGACCAGTCCCCGGACGAACAGTTCCTCGACAACCTCCTTGAACGCCGGCAGCATGCCGGCGTGGTGCGCCGCCAACCCGCGCTCCAGGCCGTCGAGCCACTCCCAGTAGCCGAGCACTGACAGATCCTCACCGGGAATGTCGGTGATCCGCCGCTCCACCACCCGCCGGATCTCGACCCGCTCGTCCGGCGTGGTCAGTCTCAGTCCAGCGGCGAGGCACTGCTGCACCGCGGCGGCGCACCCGGCCCGGCTGAAGATGAACAGGATGGCCGGCAGCAGACCCTCGCGGTCCAGCCGTTCCACGATGTCGGCCCGCAACGGCCCACGCCAGCGCGGCCCCCGCCGGCCCGGCCCGGCGGTGCGACCCTCACCCAACTCCAGCCGCCGCAACTGGTCGCGGGTGTACCGCAACAGTTCCGGGTGCACGTCGTGCTTGCGGGCCGCGTCCGCGTCGTGGAACAGGTCGAACATCCGACGGCCGACAAGCATGTGCTGCCACAGCGGCACCGGCCGGTGCTCGCTCACCACCACCTCGGTCTGCCCCCGCACCGTGACCAGCCAGTCGGCGAACTCCTCGGCGTTCGACACGGTCGCGGACAAGGAGATCAACGTGACCGACGCGGGCAGGTGGATGATCACCTCTTCCCAGACGCCGCCACGGAACCGGTCGGCCAGGTAGTGCACCTCGTCCATCACCACATAGGCCAGGCCGTCCAGCGTGGCCGACCCGGCGTACAGCATGTTGCGCAGCACCTCGGTGGTCATCACCACCACCGGCGCGTCCCCGTTTATCGCGTTGTCGCCGGTGAGCAGGCCGACCCGCTGGGCGCCGTAGCGCTGCACGAGGTCGTGGTACTTCTGGTTCGACAACGCCTTGATCGGGGTGGTGTAGAAGCACTTGCGTGGCGGTCCCGCCACGGTCGGGGTGACCTCGCCACCGTCGTCCGCCGGCACGGTGATGACGCCACCGACATCGCCGTCCGCGACCGCCGGAGCCGTGATCGTGCCGTCCGGGTCGGAGCCGACCGGCGGCACCGGACCGGGACTGTCGGCGCCCACCGCGTCCGCGGGCAGCGCGCCACCGGCCGCCCTGGTGACCGGCGGCTCGTCGCCGCTGTCGAGCACCGCGGGAGGCGACCCGGGTCGCGTCGTCGCGGGCCGCCCGCCGCGCAACGCCAGATGCACGGCGAACTCCCCCACCACGGTCTTCCCGGCGCCGGTGGGCGCACAGACCAGCACCCCGCTGCCCCGCTCCAGGGCCTGGCACGCCTCCCGCTGGAAGTCGTCGAGGTCGAACCCGAGGTCCAGGGCGAACTCGTCAAGGGCGGGGAAACTACTCGCGTACGCGGCCCGGCGGCGCGCCGCGGCGTACCGCTCGGCGGGGCTCGACATGCTTCCCAGGTTAGTGCGTGCCGGTCCGCCACACCCGGCGAGGGCGTCGAGCGGACACGCCAGAGCCGGTCGGTAGGGTGCAGCACGTGCCGGACCACGCCGAACCGCCCAAGCCACGCCCGTCGAGCGGGACCGGGAAAGACGTCCGCCCGGCACCATCCCGCCGCCCGGTCGAGGCGGTGCTCTTCGACTTCCACGGCACCCTCGCCCAGGTCGAGGACCCCGTCGCCTGGGTGCTCGCGGCCGCCACCGCGTGCGGCGACACGCTGGACCGGGCGCGCGCCACCGCGCTGGCCGACCGGCTGGTCGTCGCCGGCCGGGCGGGCGGCCCGCTGCCCACCCGGGTGCCGCCACACCTGGCCGAGGTCTGGGCCGACCGCGATCTTTACGAGTACGCCCACCGCGCCGCCTACACCGGCCTGGCGGAGACGGTGGACGCCGGCATCGACGGGCTGCCGGACGCGCTCTACGACCGGCTGCTGGATCCGGCCGGCTGGCAGGTGTACGCCGACACGGCCGACACCCTCACTGCCCTGCGCGAGGCCGGCGTGCCGGTGGCGCTGGTGAGCAACATCGGCTTCGACGTCCGGCCGCTGTTCGCCGCCTGGGGCCTGGAGCACCTGGTGACCGCCTTCGTGCTGTCGTACGAGGTCGGCCGGTGCAAGCCGGACCCGGGCATCTTCCTGCGCGCGTGCGGTCTGCTGGGGGTGGCCCCGGAGCGGACCCTGATGGTCGGTGACACGCCGGCCGACGCGGGCGCGGTGGCAGCCGGATGTGCCGCCCTGGTCCTGCCGGCCGCCGACCCGGGCGCCGCGAACGGCCTGACGGCCGTGCTCGACCTCGCCACCGCCGCCCGCTGACCCCGGCGCACGGCCAGCGCCGCATCCCCCCGCCCGCCGGGTTGATCAAGAGGTTCGCGTCAGATTCCGCGCGGTTTTCCGACGCGAACCTCTTGATCAACCCGGCGAGTGCGGTGCGCGGGCGGATCAGCGCAGCAGCCGCACCGCGCCGGGCTCCGCGGTGATCGTCACCGGCAGCGCCGTCGCCCGTTCACCGTCGGCGTAGGCGGTGATCCCCTCGGCCGACAACTCCACGGTCCGGGCCCGGTACGAGCGCACCAGCGGATGCCGCACGTGCGTCCCGGAGTAGATGCGCGGCTTCACCCGCATCAGCGCCGTCCGGCTGAACCGGCCACCGACCACCACGTCCAGCAGCCCGTCGGTGGGGTCGGCCGCCGGGCAGATCCGCATCCCGCCGCCGTAACTGGGGCAGTTGCCCACCGCCACCAGCACCGCGTGCACCTCGTGCGACTCCCCGTCAAGGCGCAGCCGGTACGGGCGTGGTCGCAACCGGGCCAGTTCCAGCAGGATCGCCAGGTCGTACCGGCGCGGGCCGCGCGGCCACCGCATCCGGTTGGCCCGCTCGTTGACGAGGGCGTCGAACCCGGCCGCGAGCACCGCGCCGTACCAGCGGGTGGTGCCATCGGGGGTGGTGACCCGGGCCAGGTCGACCGGCCGGGTCCGGCCGGCCACCAGCGCCGTCGAGATCACCCCCGCGGCGGCCAGCGGATCCACCGGAAATCCGGTGTCCACCGCGAAGTCGTTTCCGGTCCCCGCCGGCACCGGGCCGAAGCCGACCGGCGTACCGGCGACCGCCTGGATACCCTGGTGGACCGTGCCGTCCCCGCCGACGGTGACCAGCGCGGCGGCCCCGTCGGCGACCGCGGCCCGGCAGGCCGTCGCGGCGCCGGGACCGTCGCTGGCCTCGAGCAACCGCACCGGCCGTCCGGTCGCGGCCAACCGGTCCAGCACCGCCGGCAGCAGCCCACGGAATCGGCCGCGCCCGGCCGTCGGGTTGGCCAGCACCGCCACCGGGCCGGCCGGCAGATCACCGGTCGCGGCCAGGTCGGGTCGCTGATCGGGTACGGTCACGGCGAGCACCGTACCGCCCGCCGGCCGGGTTGTCGGCCCCGGCCGGGTTGTCGGCCCCGGCCGGGTTGTCGGCCCCGGCCGGGTTGTCGGCCCCGGCCGGCTCCTGCGCCCGGCGCCCCCGGGCGGGCGTCAACCCGACCCGGTCACGTCATGTCGTCGTAGCGGCGCTCGATCGGCTTCGGCGGCGCCACCGGCGTGGTGGCCTCGATCGGTGTCACGACCTCCACCGGTGACCCGGCCTCGACCGGCTCCCGATCGTCGCTCAGCGGCGACACCTCGTCGTCGGCGACACCCGCGTACACCTCGCGGCCCCGGCCACGCCGCTTGTCGTTGAGGAACGCCACCCCGACGGCCGCGAAGTAGAGCGCGCTCAGGCAGATCGCCAGTGCGGTCATGCCGAACGGGTCCGGGGTCGGGGTGACCACCGCGGCGAAGGCGAAGAAGACGAACACGGCGATCCGCCACCAGCCCAGCAGGCGCCTGCCACTGGCCAGGCCGATGAAGTTGAGCATCAGCACGATCAGTGGGAACTCGAACGCCACTCCGAACAACAGCAGCAGGTTCGTGACGAACGAGACATACCGGGTGATGTCGAGGGTGGTGGTGATCTCCGCATCGCCGATGGTGAGCAGGAACTCCAGGCCCTTCGCGGCGACGAAGTAGGCCAGCACGGCTCCGGCGGCGAACAGCGGCGCCGCCAGCGCGGTGAACGCGTACGCGTACCGCCGCTCGTTGCGGTGCAGGCCCGGGGCGATGAACGCCCAGAGCTGGTAGAGCCAGACCGGAGCGGCGACGATCAGGCCGACCCAGAGCGCGATCTTGAGCTGGAGCAGCAGTAGGTCGGCCGGGCCCAGCTGGACAAAGGCACACTTGCCGTCCTCCAGCTTGGCCTGCGGCAGCGTGCAGTACGGCTGCTTGAGCAACTCCAGGACCGGCTCGGAGAGCCAGAAACCCACGCCGAATCCGACCAGGATGCCCAGCGATGCCTTGAACAGCCGGCTGCGGAGTTCCCGAATGTGCTCGACCAGGGTCATCGAGCCGTCGGCGGCCTTCTCGAAGTTGCTCGGGCCGCGCTTACGCAGGGCGAAGGCCACGGTGTTCGGGCCCTTTCAGATCAGTTGTCGCGAACCCGGTGCACCGGGTCGACGACCGGCTGCTGGGCGGGCGGCGCCGGGTAACCGGCGTTCGGCGCCTGGTAGCCGGCGTCCGGTGCCGGGTAGCCGCCCTGCGGTGCCTGCTGACCGTTCGGCGGGAGCGGCTGACGCTGGTGCTGGGCGTCGGCCTTCTCGGCCAGGTCCTTGTCGTCGTCGGCGAGACCCTTGGTCTCCGCCTTGATGATCCGCATGGAGCGACCCAGCGATCGCGCCGCGTCGGGCAGCCGCTTCGCCCCGAACAGCAGGATCAGGACGACCACGAGAACGGCGATGTGCCACGGCTTGAGGGCACCCATGGGAAGCTCCAGTTGGTCTGCGGGATGGTCGAGGTGTCCAGGCCATGGTACGTCCGTGCCGGCCCGGTGCCACCCACCGGGCGCCGCGAAATGATCGCCCGGTCCGTGCAGTCTTGACCAGGTTCGCAGCTCGCGTCAACCCGCTCAGAGACTGTTCAACCGCTCTTCCGCGCCTTGATCACTTCCAGTCGACGCTGGGCCGTACCGGCCTGGTTGGCCAGCCCTTCCAGCCGTACCTGCAGCTCACCGGCGGTCTGCTGGAGCGCCTCCGCCTCAACCTGCCGCCGCTGCAGGGCCAGCGCCGCACGACGCAGCGGCCCGAGGCCGGCGAGCACCGGCCGGACGGCCAGGGCGAGCACCAGCAGGCCGAGGACGACCGTCGCGACCACGATCCAGACCACCATGTACGATCCGTCCGTTTCATCCGCCGTGGGTGGAGAAGGTCCCTTCCCTCCCGGAGGCGTGGGCCAGGACCCTTCCCTGCACCTTAGGCGTAGGCGGTGAGAGCCGCCGTGGCGGCGTCCCGGACCCGCACCGCCAGCTCCGCGGGCGCGACGACGGTGACGTCCGGCCCCAACCCGAGCACCAGTCGCTGCGCCCAGTCCAGGTCGGTCACCCGCATCGTGACCACCCAGTCCGCGCCGACCCCGTCGGTGCCCCCGGCGTCCCGCCGGACGTGCTCACACGGGTAGTACTCGGTGATCCACCGGGCTCCACGACCCACACGCAGGGTGATCAGAGGCAGCTCGGCCGTGGGCTGGAACACGCCGGCACTCAGATCCAACCGGCGCGCCTGGGGCGGCGCCACGGCCGGCTCGGGAAGCTCGGCGAGCGCGTCGATCCGATCGGCGCGGAACAACCGGACCGCCTCGGCCCGCCGGCACCACGCCTCCACGTACGCCCGACCACCCACCATCAACGCCCGCAACGGGTCGATCACCCGCTCGGTGGTCTCGTCCCGGGTCGCGGTGTAATACGTGATCCGCCACGCCCGGCCCCGCTGCACCGCCGCACGCAGCCCGTCCAGCCGCTCGGCATCGCCGGGCATCCGGACCGCCACCGGCGCCTCGGCGTGCTCACCGGCCGCCGACTCGATCTTGGCAAGCGCACGCTCGATCGCGTCCCGGTTGGCCATCCCGGGCGTCTCCACCAACATCCGCAACGCCACCACCAGGGCGAGCGCCTCATCCGGGGTGAGCCGCAACGGACGGTCGATACCCGCGTCATAGGTGATCGTGACCCGGTCACCGTCGAAGGCCATGTCGATCAGGTCACCCGGGCCGTACCCGGGCAGCCCGCACACCCAGAGCAGCTCCAGGTCCTCACGCAACTGCCGCTCGGTGACGCCCAGGTCGGCGGCCGCCTCGGCGACCTCGATCCCCGGCCTGGACAGCAGGTAGGGCACCAGGTTGAGCAGCCGGGCCAGCCGGTCCGCCGACGCCCGCGACCCGCGCTGGGACGGTCTGGTCACGCCGGCACCCCGGCCCACCCGCTACTCACGCCGACACCCCACGCGCGACAACCTCGTCATGCCGCGCCGCGATCTCCTTGAGCCGCTGGAGGACGGCCTCCCGGATCTCCGGCGGATCGAGCACCCGCACATCGGGACCGTACTTGATCAACGTGCTGACGAACGCGTCCGCGTCGGCGTACGGCAACACCAACCGGTCCCCGTCCGGTCCCGGGATCACCTCCCGCGCCCACCTCCGCAGACCGGCCGCCCGGCCCTGCCGCGCCAGGACAGTCGCCCGCCCGGTGTGCTCGACCGGGCCGGACCAGCGCGCCACATGACTGATCAGGTCCTCGCCCACCCGCGCCGGGTACGCCCCCGAAGGCCCGGTGGCCCGGACCGACCCGACGATCCGGGACAGCCGGAAGCACCGGGTGGCACCACGGTCCAGGTCGTGGCCGACCACATACCACCGCCCCCGCCAGCAGACCACGCCCCACGGCTGCAACCGGCGGCTGGTGCTGGCGTCCGCGTCCGGCACCCGGTAGTCGAAGGTGACCACGCGCCGCTCCCGCGCCGCCGCGGTCAGTGGCGCGAAGGCCGGGTCGACCGTGACCACCGGTTCCAGCCCGAGCGTGGCCTGCGGATCCACGTCGATCCCGGCCGCCCGCAGCTTCGCCAGGCCGGACGAGGCGGCGGCGGCCAACCCCGCGTGCTGCCACAGCCGTGCGGCGATGCCCACCGCGGCTGCCTCATCCGGCTCCAGCGGGATGTCCGGCAACGCGTACCGCCGGTGCGCGATCCGGTAACCCGGCTCGCTGTCGAACGCGCTCGCGGTGCCCGTCTCCAACGGCACACCGAGATCGCGCAACTCGGC
The DNA here is from genome assembly GCF_042666615.1 of Plantactinospora sp. GCM10030261. NCBI lineage: Bacteria > Bacillati > Actinomycetota > Actinomycetes > Micromonosporales > Micromonosporaceae > Plantactinospora > Plantactinospora sp. GCM10030261. The sequence continues at coordinate 56,757 of NZ_JBHTDD010000031.1, read as the reverse complement.
CTTGTCGCGTTCGAACTTGCGCTGGAACGCCTCGTGGTCGCGCGGATCGTCCGGGTCGTGCTCGTAGCCGGGCACGGTGGCGGCGATCTGGGCCGCGGTCAGGAACCGCCGGGTCGACAGCAGGCAGATGACCAGGTTGACCAGACGCTCGGTACGGTTCCGGGACACGCCGCAACGCTAGCAGCGTCGCGGCCGCCCGTGCGGGCACCCGCGCCGGTCACGACGGCTTCCCGGCCGTCCGGCCGGCCCACCGGACCCGCCCGGGGCCGCCCGGGACGCCACCGGCCGGCCCGGCTAGCGTTTCGGTCATGGTGCGATGGCGGTCCGGAACGGTGGCGCGACTACGCCGCCAGTGGCGCGGCGCGATGGAACTCGACGTCGTCGGGTCCGACGGCGGCACCATCCGGGCCCTCGCCTATCCCGCACTGGTCGGCTCGCCCGAACCGGGCGACCGGGTCCTGCTCAATGTCGGCGCCCTGATGATGGGGCTGGGCACCGGCGGGTACGCGCTGGTGGTCGCGCTGCCGGACCGGCTGCCCCCGGACCCGCCGGAACCGGCCGGCAACCGCGACGCCGGGCACCTGGTGAAGGCCCGCTACACCCCCCTGCAACCGATCCTGCTCGGCGTCGACGAGGATGCGTCACCGCACCGGGCCGTGCTCGCCGAGGCCGACAGCATCGACGGGATGCCGGTGGTCGTCGCGGACCTGCACTCCGCGCTGCCGGCGGTCGTCGCCGGCGTCCGGGCCGACGCCCCGGCGACCCGCATCGCGTACGTGCTCACCGACGGCGCCGCGCTGCCCGCCTGGTTCTCCCGCACCCTGGACGGGCTGGCCGGCCACCTGGCCGGCACGATCACCGTCGGGCAGTCCTTCGGCGGGGACCTGGAGGCGGCCACCGTACACACCGGGCTACTCGCCGCCCGCCATGTGCTGGGTGCCGATCTGACGATCGTCACGCAGGGGCCGGGCAACCTGGGCACCGGCACCCGGTGGGGCTTCTCCGGGGTGGCCGCCGGCGAGGCGATCAACGCCGTGTCCGTGCTGGGTGGCCGGCCGGTTGGCGCGTTGCGGATCTCCACGGCGGACCCCCGCCCGCGACACCGTGGCGTGTCACACCACAGCCTCACCGCGTACGGCCGGGTCGCGCTCGCCGCCGCCGACCTGGTGGTGCCGGCGGGTCTGGAGCCGTCGCTGGCCGAGGCGGTCGAGACGGCGCTGGCTCCGCTTACCACCCGGCACACCGTGGTCCGGGTCGGCGTCGACGGTCTGGACGCGGCACTGCGGGCATCGCCGGTACCACTGTCCACGATGGGCCGGGGACTGGACGCCGACCACACCTACTTCCTCGCCGCGGCGGCGGCCGGCCGGCACGCGGCCCACCTCGCCGACGCTCCAGCCGGGTAGCCTCCGCGTGTGCGCAACGGCGGCTACGGGGGCCACGGGGAGCCGGTGACGGTACGACTGCTGGGACGGGTCGAGCTGACCGTCGACGACCGGACCGTGCCACTGTCCAAATTGGAATGCGGGCTCGTCGCGGTGCTCGCGCTCGCGGCGCGGCAGGTGGTGTCGACGGACACGCTGATCGACCGGCTGTGGGGGGCGGATCCGCCGTCGTCGGCCCGCACCCGGGTGCAGGCCCTGGTGTCCCGGATCCGTCGGGCCGCCATCCCGTCCGGGCCGGGACACCACGTCATCACGACCGTCGCGCCGGGCTATCTGCTGGCGCACCGCATTCTGGACGTCGAACAGTACGTCCGGTTCGCGGACACGGCGGCCCGCTTGCGGGAGGCCGGCCGGCTGGAGGCAGCCGCCGAGCGGTTGCGCGAGGCGTCGGCGCTGTGGCGGGGCGACCCGCTGGACGGGGCACCCGAGCCGGTGCGGGCCGCCGAGGCACACCGGTTGACGGAGCTGCGGCTGACCGGCATCGAGGACCGGATCGCCATCGAATTCGATCTCGGCCGGTACGGCTCGGTCCTGCCCGAACTGACCCGCCTGGTGGCCGCCCATCCGCTGCGCGAGCGGATCCGTGCCCAGCTCATGCGGGCGCTGTCGGCGACCGGCCGACAGGCCGAGGCGCTGGCCCTCTACCACGAGGGCCGCCGGGTGCTCGACCACGAGCTGGGCATCCCGCCCGGCCCCGAGTTGCGCGCGACGCACGAGGCGGTGCTCGTCGGCGCCGCCGCGGTGACCCCGACGGGCGCGACATCGCCGCCAAGTGTCCTCGGCGAGTCCACCGCGGCAGGCCCCGCCGCCCCCTCGCCCGCCGTCGTACGTTCCCCGTCCGACCCCGGTGACGTGGCGTGGCCGGTCGTGCCGAACCAGCTCCCACCCGACGATCCCCGGTTCGTCGGGCGCCGCCGCCAGATCGACAAGCTGACCGCCCTGTTCGCCACCGGATTCATCCGGCCCGCGCCGGGGCTGCCCGTGATCGCCGTGATCACCGGGATGGCCGGGTCCGGCAAGACGGCATTGGCTGTCCGGTTCGCCTGGCGGGTACGGGACGGTTACCCGGACGGCTGCCTCTACGCGGATCTGCGCGGACAGTCCGCGGCGCCGGCGTCCCCGCACGAGCTGACCGGCACCTTCCTGCGGGCGCTGGGCGTGCCGGGAGCCGCCATCCCGGAGCCGGCGGACGAACGGCTCGCGCTGTACCGGTCGGTGTTGGCCGACCGGCGGGTGCTGCTGGTGCTGGACAACGCCGCCAACGAGGCACAGGTGCGACCGCTACTGCCCGGCGGCGGAGGCAACGGGCTCCTGGTCACCGCGCGGAACCGGTTGGCCGGGCTGACCGCCGACCGGCTGCCGCTCGGGATGCTCACCGAGGCCGAGGGGCTGGACCTGTTCGACACGCTGGTGGGCCCGCACGTGGCGACGGCTGACCCCGGGGCGGTACGACGCGTGCTCGACAAATGCGGGCGGCTTCCGCTGGCGATCCGGATCGCCGGTGCCCGCATCGCGACCACCCCCGGCATGCGGGTGGACGAGCTGGCGGGCCGGCTTCGGGACGAGGCCCGCCGGTTGGACGAGTTGTCCGCCGGCGATCTGCACGTCCGAGCGTCGCTCAGTGTGGCGTACCAGAGTCTGGACGGTCCCGGCCGCCACCTGTTGCGGATGCTCGGCCTGCTGCCCGCCCCCCATGTCACGGTGCCGGTCGCGGCCGCCCTGCTGGATCAACCGACCACCGCCGTGGCGGGTCAACTCGACGCGTTGGCCGGTGCCCACCTGCTCCAGCCCTACGCGCCACCTGGACGGGACACGACGCGCCGGTACCGGCTGCACGACCTGGTGCAGCTCTACGCCCGGGAACGGGCGATGGCGGAGGAAACCGACCGGACCCAGGCCGCGGCACTCGACCGGGCCCACCGCACGCTGCTGGACCTGGCGATCCGGGCGGACCGGTCGCTGCCCGCCCGGTCCTTCCCGGTGCCCGCCGGCTGGGCCCGCCCCGGTCCCGTCCCGGACCCGCCGTCCGCCGCGCCGGTCGCCTGGTTCGACACCGAACGCGACCTACTGCTGGCCGCGGTGCGGCAGGCGGCGACCGGCCCGTCCCCGGAACTCGCCGCCCGGCTGGTCGCCGTGACGATCAACTACCTGGCCATGACGGTACGGTTCGCCGACTGGGAACGGATGGTCACCGTGGCCGCCGAGGGGTTGGCGAGGGTGGACCCGCGGCTGTTCGCGGCGGAGCGGGCCGTCCTGGCGCACGCCCGGGGCGCGCTGCTGCGCGGCCGGTACGAGGCTCGGCAGGCGCTGCCCTGGCTGCGCCAGGCCCGGCGGCTCTACCTGCGGGCCGGCGATCCCGTGGGGGCGGCGTCGGTGGCGACGGAACTCGGCATGGTGGCCCGGCTGTTCGGCGCGCCGCGGGTCGCGGACGCGCAGTTCCGGTGGGCGCTAGACCGGTTCGCGGCCGACGGCCCGGTGGTGCAGGAAGGCTACGCGCACATCGGCATCGGCAACCTGTGGCTCGACGAGGGGCGTGCCGACGGCCGGATCGAAACGGCCTTCACCCGCGCCGTGTCGGTGTTCCGCGCCGGTGGCGACGTCCGGGGTGAGGCCAACGCGGTGGCGTGCCTCGGCGCCCTGCACCGTCGCGAGGGTCGGGCCGAGGCGGCGGCCGGGCACTACCGGCGCGCGGTCGCGTTGCTGGAGTCCATCGGTGACGACTTCGGCCTCGCGATGGCCCGCCAGGGACTCGCCGAGATCCACCTCGACGCCGGTGACCTGGCCACCGCGCGGCGGCTCGCCGACTCGGTCCGGGCCGGGTTCGAGCGGCTGCGGCACGGCTGGGGCACGGCACGGGCGGCCCGGACGCTCGGCCGGATCCTGCTCGCCGAGGGCCGCTACCGGGAGGCGGTGGCGGAGCTGGACCGCGCCGTGAGTGCCTTCCGGGCGGTGGGCGACATGCCGAGCACGGCCGCGACCCTGCTCGATCTGTCCCGGGCCCGCGCTGCCAGCGCCGCCGAAGCCTGACCCACCAGCGACGCGGGACGGACCGGCGCTGCGCGGCGGACCGGCGCTGCGCGGCGGACCAGCGCGACGCGGAAACGGGCTGGCGCTATGCGACGGCCATAGGGAAATCGAAGCGCATCCGCAGTGGCGGTGATGACGATCAGTTCACCAGCCAACAAGGAGGCACGATGACCACACTCTTCAGGCGACTCGGCGACCGCGCGCTGGGCCTGTTCCTCGACGACGTCGAGGCGGGCGCGTGCGTACCCGAGCACGGTGACTACTGCGGCTGCAAGCCGTCCGGCGGCTACTGCTCCGGCGGTATCTGGTACCGGTACTACCGCCGGGCCACCTTCAACTGCAGCGGCAGCTGCGTCACCTCGTCCAGCGCCTCCATCTGTTACACGGAGCGGACGCAGCTGGGCTGCTGACGGATCACCCCGCGACCGACCCGGGGGCGTGCCACGGCACGCCCCCGGTCCCACCCCCGCCACCGCCCGGGCGGGACCCGACCGGAGGAGACTTTCGTGACCCAGCTACTCGCCGCTGCCGTGGCGGTCCTCACCGCCCTGGTCCTGCTCAATCTCGCCCTGACCCTCGCCATGATGAGGAGGCTGCGCGAGGTGTCCACCATGCACGCGACGCACGGCAATTCCGGCAGCCCGGCGCTACCCGCACCCGGCCACCCCGTGTCGGCGCTGCCACCGTCGGCCAAGGCCGTGGGCGACCTGGCGCCACCGGACGTCTCCGGTGGGTCCCATCTCGTGGCCGTCATCTCCCCCACCTGCCCGCCCTGCCAGGATCTGGCGGACCAGATCGCCGGCTGGGGACCGGACGGCCCGATCGACCTGGTCCTCCTCGTCGGCGAGGCGGACCAGCCAGAGGTGGCCGGCCTCATCGCCGGCCTGCGCGGCCTGGCACCGGTGGTGACCGTCCTCGGTGACGACCTGGAGGCCGGCTGGGGAGTCACCGGATTCCCGGCGCTGCTGCGCGTCACCGACGGATCGGTGGCCGCCGCCGGGCACCGGCTCAGCGACCTCGGCGAGCGGGCACCCGCCGGAGAGTCACTGGTCGCCGGACGAGCCGGATGACCGGACCCGGCCCCGACCGGGCCTGGCGCGCGGCCGGGCAGGCGCTCCTCCTTGCCTGGCGGTCCGGCCCCGGCCGCTGGACGGCGGTGCTGGCCTGCACGGTGGTCGGGGCCACCGCCCCGGTCGTCCTCGCCCTGGCCACCAAGGTGTTGGTGAACGAATTGTCCAGCGGGAACGCCGACCGGACCCGGGTCTTCACCGCCGCCGGGACCGCCGCGGCGGCCGGTGCCGCCGCCCTCCTGCTCGGCCGGATCACCGGGTACCTCAGCGCCAGCCTGGAACGAGCCACCGCGATCGCCGTGGAGGAACGGCTGTTCCGGGTCGTTAACCGGTTCCCGGGATTGCGATACTTCGAGGATCCGAGGTTCCACGACCGACTGCGGTTGGCCGAGGCTGCCGCCCTGGAGGCACCCGGGGTGCTGACCGGCTCGGTCCTGTCATCCGTCCAGGCGTTGCTGTCGGCCGCCGGTCTGCTCGGTGCGGTGCTGGTGATCTGGCCACCGATGGCGGTGCTGCTGGGCCTGGTGCTCGCCGCCGAACTGATCGTCCAGCTCGGCATCGCCCGGCAACGGGCCAGGGTCGCCGAGACGACGACCGGCAAGGAACGCCGCCGGATGTTCTACCGCCTCCTGCTGACCGACCCCCGGGCCGCCAAGGAGGTCCGGTTGTACGGGACCGGTGACCTGTTCCACGACCGGATGCTGCACGCGCTACGCGAGTCGAGCGGCCGGGAGTTGGCGGTCCAGCGTCGGGGGGCGCTCGCCCTCGGATCGCTGTCCCTGCTCGGTTCGGTGGCCACGGCGGTCGGCACGCTGCTGGTGGTCGCCGCGGTGCTCGACGGGCGACTCACCGTGGGTGACCTGATGTTGTTCGTCGCCGCCGTCGGCGGTGTCGCCGCCGGACTGTCCACCCTGGTGGCTCAGGTGGGCGAGGTCAGCCGGGCGCTGCGGCTGTTCGGGCACTTCCAGAGCCTGGTCGCGGCGACACCGGACATCTCCCCGGCCGGCCGGGCCGCACCGGCGCTGCGCGGCAGCATCGAATTCGACGACGTCTGGTTCCGGTACGACGAGACCGGACCCTGGGTGCTGCGTGGCCTCACCATGACCATCCCGTACGGCGGAACGGTAGGTGTGGTCGGCGTCAACGGCGCCGGCAAGAGCACCCTGGTGAAGTTGCTCTGCCGGTTCTACGAGCCACAGCGGGGAGCCGTCCGATGGGACGGGGTGGACCTGCGGGACATCGAGGTGGCCGAGCTTCGCCGCCGGATCGCCGTGACGTTCCAGGACTACATGACCTATGACCTGACGCTCGGCGAGAACATCCGGCTCGGCGCGGTACACCGCCCCGTGGAGCAACCCGCGGTCCGGGCGGCGGCCCGGCTGGTCGACCTCGACACCACGATTTCCGCGCTGCCGGCCGGGTACGACACGATGCTCAGCCGGATGTACTTCTCCGAGGAGGACGACAGCCGCGGCGTGGCCTTGTCCGGCGGGCAGTTGCAGCGGCTGGCGCTGGCTCGCTCGGTGCTGCGCGGCGACGCCGACCTGCTCATCCTCGACGAGCCCAGCGCCGGCCTCGACGCCGAGGCGGAGTACGGGATCCACCGCTCGTTGCGCGACCACCGGCACGGCCGCACCAGCCTGCTCATCTCACACCGGCTGTCGACGCTGCGCGACGCGGACACCATCGTCGTCATCGACGCGGGCCGGGTCGTCGAGCAGGGCAGCCACGACGCGTTGATGACCGGCGGCGGCACCTACTCCCGGCTGTTCAACCTCCAGGCCCGCGGCTACCGGGAACCGGTGGCGGTGGGCGGCGACTCCGGTGATTGAGCTGCTAGCCGCCGCGGTAGCCGGGCTCACGCTGGTCGGCGCGGGCGCGGCCCGGGCCCTGCTGCGCCGGCGGTATCTGCTCGTCACCGTGCGCGGCAACAGCATGTCACCCACGTACGCCGATGGTGATCTGCTGCTCGCCCGCCAGGGCCGACACCTCCGGCGCGGTCAGGCCGTCGTCTTCGCCCATCCGCTGCGCACCCCGGCGACCGAGCCGGCGGTCCTGGTCAAACGGGTTCGGGCGGTGTCCGGCGACGAGGTGCCCGCCGACCTGCGGACGGTCGTCACGACGAGCCGGGTCCCGGTGGGGCAGTTGCTGGTCCGAGGCGACAACCCGGTCAGCCTCGACTCGCGCCGGCTGGGCTTCGTGCCCGAGTCATCGGTCACGGCGGTGGTAGTCCGCCGGATCCGGTCCGCCCACCCCACCCACCCCGCCACCCACCGCACCCCCGCGCCCGGCACGCGTTGATCAAGAGGTTTGCGTCAGCACGAGCGGGTTACGTGACGCGAAGCTCTTGATCAACGCTGCGGGGGGCCGGGGGGCGAAGCGCGTGGTCCACGCGTGCGGTGGGGGCGCCTGGTCCACGCGTGCGGGGAGCCTGTCAGAGTGCGTCGGAGGGGCGTGCGAGGAGCGGCGGTCAGCTGAAGACGATCAACGCGACCCAGGCTCCGACGATCAGCACCAGGGCGAGGGCCAGGACCCAGGTCGGCACCGTGTACTCGCCCCGGCGGTTGCGGGCGATCTCCTCGGCGATCTTGTTGCGGCGACGCTCGACCCACGTCTGCCGGCGGCCGTCGTCGCCGGCCGGGTCGGTGCCGGGGCGGGGACTCGTCATAGCGCGGTCAGCCTACCCGTCCCGGACCACGCCGGCGCACGCCGGTCACATGCTGGCGATCAGGCGTTCCACCCGTTCGTCGTACGCCCGGAACGGGTCCTTGCACAGCACGGTGCGCTGCGCCTGGTCGTTCAGTTTCAGATGCACCCAGTCGACCGTGAAGTCCCGGCGCTTCTCCTGGGCGTGCCGGATGAACTCGCCGCGCAGCCGGGCCCGGGTGGTCTGCGGCGGGGTCTCCTTGGCCTCGAAGATCTCCACATCGGTGGCCACCCGGTCCACCTGCCCGCGCCGCTCCATCAGCCCGTACAGCCCTCGGCCCCGGCGCAGGTCGTGGTAGGCCAGGTCCATCTGCGCCACCCGCGGGTGCGACAGCGGCAGGTCGTGCTTCTCCTGGTACCGCTCGATAAGCCGCAGCTTGCTCACCCAGTCGATCTCCCGGGCGACCGGATCGAGGTTGCCGTTCTCCACCGCGCGCAGCACCCGACCCCACAGCTCGACCACCCGCTTCGCGGTCTGGTCACCGCCCCGACGCTCGACGAACTCCGTCGCCTTGGCGAGGTACTCCTGCTGGATCTCCAGCGCGCTGATCTCCTTGTTGGAGGCCAGCCGCACCTTGCGCCGGCCGGTGACGTCGTGGGACACCTCGCGGATCGCCCGGATCGGGTTCTCCAGGGTCAGGTCCCGCATCACCACCCCGGCCTCGATCATGCGCAGCACGATGTCCGCGCTGCCCACCTTGAGCAGCGTGGTCACCTCGTTCATGTTCGAGTCGCCGACGATCACGTGCAGCCGGCGGTACCGCTCGGCGTCGGCGTGCGGCTCGTCCCGGGTGTTGATGATCGGCCGGCTCCGGGTGGTCGCCGAGGAGACACCCTCCCAGATGTGTTCGGCCCGCTGGGACAGGCAGTAGACGGCCCCCCGCGGGGTCTGCAGCACCTTGCCGGCGCCGCAGATGAGCTGCCGGGTCACCAGGAACGGGATCAGCACGTCGGCAAGCCGGCCGAACTCCCCGTGCCGGGACACCAGGTAGTTCTCGTGGCAGCCGTACGAGTTACCCGCCGAGTCGGTGTTGTTCTTGAAGAGGTAGATCTCCCCCGCGATCCCCTCGTCGTGCAGTCGCTTCTCGGCGTCGATGAGCAGCCCTTCGAGGATCCGTTCCCCGGCCCGGTCGTGGGCGACCAGATCGGCGACCGAGTCGCACTCAGGTGTCGCGTACTCCGGATGGGAACCCACGTCGAGGTACAGCCGCGCACCGTTGCGCAGGAACACATTGCTGGACCGTCCCCAGGACACCACCCGACGGAAGAGGTACCGGGCGACCTCGTCCGGCGACAGCCGCCGCTGCCCGCGGTAGGTGCAGGTGACGCCGTACTCGGTTTCGAGGCCGAAGATTCGCCGCTCCATGGACAGACACTAACCGCCCGGAGGTCCCAACGGTCACCGTCGCAGCGCGCGATCCTGGGACAGCGCGGTCAAATACCGTCCGGCGGCGGCATATCGGGCGATCGGCGGCTTTCCGCGTAGGCGCGACACGCCCGGTAGTCCGGTAGTTGGCCGGAGGCACGCAACTCGGCAAGCGTGGGAGCGGCGGCGTCCCGGGCCGACAGCTGGGGTTCCGCCGCCGGCCAGTCGATGGCCAGCTCCGGATCCAGCGGGTGCGCGGCCCGCTCAGCGGTCGGGTTGTAGGTGGTGGAGCAGAGGTAGGCGAGGGTGGCGTCGTCGGTCAACGCGCAGAACCCGTGCCCCAGCCCTTCGGCGAGGTACACGGCCCGGCGGTCCACGTCGTCCAGCCGTACCCCCTCCCAGCGGCCGAACGTCGGCGAACCAACCCGGATGTCGACGATCACGTCCAGCACCGCGCCGCGGACACAACTGACGTACTTGGCCTGGCCGGGCGGCACGTCCGCGAAGTGGATCCCGCGGACCACACCCCGTGCCGACACCGACAGGTTGCCCTGCGCGAAGTGCACCGGATGCCGCACGTGTTCGGCGAGCCGGTCGGCCCGGAACCACTCCAGGAACAGCCCGCGCGGGTCGCCGTGCTGTTGCGGGGTGATCTCCCAGGCGCCTTCGATGCCCAGTTCCCGGATCTTCATTCCGTCACCGCCCGTCCGGGAGCAGCCGGAGCAGGTAGTCGCCGTAGCCGCTCTTGGTCAGCGGCTCGGCCAGGACCCGCAACTGGTCGTCGTCGATCAGACCGGTCCGCCAGGCGACCTCCTCGACACAGCCGATCTTCAGGCCCTGCCGCTCCTCGATCACCCGGACGAACTCCCCGGCCTGCATCATGGAGGTGAACGTGCCGGTGTCCAACCACGCCGTGCCCCGGTCCAGGACGGTGACCGACAGGTCTCCGGTCTCCCGGTACGCCTCATTGACCGCGGTGATCTCCAACTCGCCCCGGGCGCTCGGCGTCAACTTCCCGGCGATCTCGACCACCCGATTGTCGTAGAAGTACAGCCCCGGCACCGCGTAGCGGGACTTCGGCCGGGCCGGCTTTTCCTCGATCGACAGCACCCGGCCGGCGTCGTCGAAGTCGACCACACCGTACGCCTCCGGGTTGGCCACCTGGTACGCGAAGACCCGGCCGCCGACCGGGTCGGCGTGCTGGGCCAACTGCTCGCCCAGGCCAACCCCGTGGAAGATGTTGTCGCCGAGGATCAGCGCCACGGACTCGGTGCCGACGAACTCCGCACCGAGGACGAATGCCTGGGCGATGCCCTCCGGACGGGGCTGCGCCACATACTCCAGGCGGAGCCCAAGGTGGCTACCGTCGCCGAGCAGCCGGCGGAACTGGTCCTGGTCCTCCGGGGTGGTGATGACCAGGATCTCCCGCACGCCGGACATGATGAGGGTGGAGAGCGGATAGTAGATCATCGGCTTGTCGAAGATCGGCATGAGCTGCTTCGACACCGCCCGGGTGATCGGCCATAGCCGCGAACCGGTCCCACCGGCGAGTAAAATGCCACGCATGATGGCCGAGCTTATCTGCTCGCCCCCTGCCGCAGCGTCCGCGGCATGCGTTGTGGCCTCGCCGGGTCCACGGCTGCCCCGCCTTGCTCGCGGCTCACCGTGCTTACTACAGTGACGCCCACTACAAATCGCCCAGAGGGGATGACCGTGGGACTAGGGGCAGCGGTTCGGCAACGGCTTGGACGCTGGGAGATTCCGGCGATCGAGGTGTACCGCAACCGGTTCATCAATCTGGACGACTTCGCTGCCAACCTGGCCAGCCTCACCACGGCCAAGCGCATCCTGGAGATCGGGTGCGGCGACGGCGCCCTCGCCCAGCGGATCTGCGCCGCCTTCCCCGACGCCGAGTACCTGGGCATCGACATCGCTCCGGACCCGGGCCGGCTGTTCCAGGGTGACCGGGCCCACGCCACCTTCCGGTCACTGCCGTCGTCGGATCTGATCGCCGAGGGCCCGGCCCCCTTCGACCTCGTGGTCATTTGTGACGTGCTGCATCACGTCCCGGAACCGCAGCGTATTCCGATCCTGCGCGACGCCGACCAACTCACCGCGATGGATGGGCTGATCGCGATCAAGGACTGGGAGCGCGGCGCCGGCGTGGCTCACGTCATGGCCTACACGGCGGACCGGTACATCAGTGGCGATCAGAACGTCCGGTTCCCGAGTCGGGAGGAACTCCGGCGCGTCGTCGACGAGGGGTTGCCCGGATTCGCCGTCGTCAGCGAGAGCCGGATCCCGCCACGGCGCAACAACGTCCTTTACGCGTTGCGTAGGGCTCACTGATTACACTCGCGCCTTGTGAGAATCCTCGTTACCGGTGGAGCCGGTTTTATCGGTTCAGAGTACGTACGAATGCTCCTGACCGACGCGGCCGGCGGCGGACCGGCGGCCGTGACGGTGCTGGACAAGCTGACCTACTCGGGCAACCTCGCCAACCTCGCTACCGTCCGGGATGACGCGCGGCTGCGTTTCGTGCAGGGTGACATCTGCGATCCCGACGTCGTGGACGAGGTGCTGCCCGGGCACGACGTGATCGTCCATTTCGCCGCGGAGTCGCACGTCGACCGTTCGATCCTGGGCGCCGCGCCGTTCGTCACCACGAACGTTCTCGGGACCCAGACGCTGCTGGACGCCGCCCTACGGCATGGGACGGGTCGCTTCGTCCACGTGTCCACCGACGAGGTGTACGGGTCGATCGATTCCGGTTCGTGGACCGAGACGTGGCCGTTGGCGCCCAACTCGCCGTACTCGGCCAGCAAGGCTGGCTCGGACCTGTTGGCGCTGGCTTACCACCGCACCCATGGCATGGACGTCGTGGTGACGCGGTGCTCCAACAACTACGGTCCCTACCAGTTCCCGGAGAAGGTCATCCCGTTGTTCGTCACGAATCTGCTGGACGGCGGCACGGTGCCGCTGTACGGCGACGGCGGCAACATCCGCGACTGGTTGCACGTGCGCGACCACTGCGTCGGCATCGCGCTGGTTCAGGAGAAGGGCCGCGCCGGGGAGGTCTACAACATCGGCGGCGGGACGGAACTGACCAACAAGGAACTTACGGCGATGCTGCTCGAGGCATGCGGCGCCGGGTGGGACCGGGTGGTGCCGGTGGCGGACCGCAAGGGCCACGACCGCCGCTATTCCCTGGACATCGGCAAGATCACGGCCGAGCTGGGCTACCGGCCCTCCATTGACCTGGAAACCGGCCTGGCCTCGACAGTTCGTTGGTACCGGGACAACCGGTCCTGGTGGCAGCCGCTCAAGGCGAAGACGGCGGCATGACCCGAGTCCTGGTCACGGGCGCCGGCGGGATGCTCGGTCGTGATCTGCTAGCCGTCCTGCGGCAGCAGCCTGACCTCAAGGTCACCGCCGCACGTCGGGCCGAACTCGACATCACCGACCCGGCGGCGGTGAACGCCGCCGTGACCGGACACGACCTGGTGATCAACGCTGCCGCCTGGACCGACGTGGACGGCGCGGAGACCCAGGAGGCCGCCGCCACTGCGGTCAACGGCACCGCGGTGGCTCACCTGGCCCGGGCCTGCGCTACCGAAGATGCCCGTCTTATCCAGGTTTCCACCGATTATGTGTTCGCCGGCAATGCCACCAGCCCTTACCCCGAAGACGCCCCCACCGCGCCCGTCAACGCGTACGGACGCAGCAAGCTCGTCGGCGAGGAGGCGGTCCGTGACCTGCTGCCGGAGACCGGCTACGTGGTACGCACCGCGTGGCTCTACGGCGCGCACGGGCCCAACTTCGTGGCGACCATGCTTCGGCTGGCCGGCGAGCGGGAGCACCTGGCCGTGGTCGACGACCAGCACGGCCAACCCACCTGGTCGTACGCCCTGGCCGGCCGATTGGTGGAGCTGGGGACGGCGGCGTTGACGGGCCGGGCCGCTCCCGGTATCTACCACGGCACGGCCAGCGGTCAGACCACCTGGTACCGCCTTGCTCAAGCGGTCTTCAGCCGCCGGGGCCTGGACCCGGACCGGGTTCACCCCACCACCAGCGACCGCTACCCCCGCCCGGCGCGCCGGCCGACGTACAGTGTCCTGAGCCACGACCGATGGGCAGCCGCCGGTCTGGCCCCTCTGCCGGACTGGCACACCACCCTCACACACGCCCTGTCTGCCGCGGACGTGTCCGCTCCATGGAAGGCCTCATGAAGCTCACCCTCGTAACCGGGTTGACCGGCCTACTGCTCTTCGGAACCATCGTCGAACTGCTGCGCAGACGCCAACTCCGGGAAAAGTACGCCATGCTGTGGCTCGGCGTCCTGTTGATCGTCGTACCACTCTCGCTCTTCCCCCGGCTGTTGGACAATGTCGCCGAAACGCTCGGCGTGGTCTCCGGCGTCAGCCTTGTCCTGTTCCTCGGCATTGTCTTCCTGCTGCTGGTCGCCGTGCACCTGAGCTGGGAGGTCAGCCGGCTGGAGGAGGAGACCCGCACGCTGGCGGAGGACCTCGCGCTGCTCCGGGCGGAGGTCCGGGCGGACCTCCGCAGTCCCCGTGTGACGACCGAGATGGTGGGCCAGGATGATTAACAACCGACGGGTCCTGATCATCATTCCGGCCCTCAACGAGGCCGGCTCCATCGGAGACGTGGTCCGGGAGGTGCGCGGCGAACTACCCGGCGTGGACGTGCTCGTGGTCGACGACGGGTCGACCGACAGCACTGCCACGGTCGCCAGAGCGGCCGGCGCCTTCGTCGCCCAACTGCCGTACAACCTCGGCGTCGGTGGCGCCATGCGGCTGGGCTATCGGTACGCCCGCGAGAACGACTACGACGTCGCCATCCAGGTCGATGCGGACGGGCAGCACGATCCCCGGTACGTGCCGAAGATGGTCGACGCGCTCGACGACGCGGACCTCGTCATCGGCGCCCGCTTCGCGGGCGAGGGCGACTACCGGGTTCGCGGTCCGCGGCGGTGGGCGATGGTGATGCTCTCCGGCGTCCTGTCACTCGTGGCGCGCACCCGACTGACCGACACCACCTCGGGCTTCCGGGCGGCCAATCGTCGGGTCATCGACATGTTCGCCCAGTGGTACCCGGTCGAGTACCTCGGCGACACCGTGGAGACCCTGGTCCACGCCGCCCGGCGCGGCCACCGGATCAGGCAGATCCCGGTGGCGATGCGCCGCCGGATCGCGGGCACCCCGAGCCACTCGCCGACCAAGGCGATGATCTACCTGGGCCGCGCGTTCGCTGTGCTGACCCTGGCCCTGATCCGCCGGTAGCTATGCGGCGACTACTCAACCTCGTACCGGCGGGGACGATAGCGGTCGGTGGCGGTCTGACGCTGCTCGGCCTCGCCTCGTACGTCCACCTGGCGGTCGCCGGGCACAACCTCGACGCCAGTGGCTACTCCTCCCTGTCGGTGCTCTGGTCCATCGTCTTCACCGTGGGCATCGGAGTCTTCACACCGATCGAGCAGGAGACCGCCCGACTGGTGGCCACCCGGCACAGCCAGGGCCTGTCCTCAGGTCCGGTCCTGGCTCGGGCCGGCCTCGTGGCGGTTGGCATCCTCGCGGTGTTGTTCGGCGCGCTGGCGCTCACCGCTGACGTGCTTGCCGAGCGCCTCTTCGATGGCGACCGCAGCCTGGTCTGGGCGCTGGCGGGCGGGCTGGCCGGGCTCGCCGCCGTACACACCGCCAGGGGTCTCTTCTCCGGCCGGCAGATGTTCGGTGCGTACGGAACCCAGCTGGGTCTCGACGGCGGGCTACGGGTTGTCCTGGTCGCCGGACTCGGCCTGGCCGGTGTCGACTCCACCCTCTGGTACGGGCTGGTGCTTGTAGTAGCCCCACTCGTGGCAGTCGTATTCACCCTGCCGCCGGCGGTACGGCTGCTCGGGTCAGGCCCAGCGGTGCCGTGGCGGCCCATGCTGCGCGGCCTGGGCCTGCTCGCCACGTCCAGCCTGCTCATGCAGTTCATCATCAACGTCGGCGTGATCAACGTTAAGCTGCTCGCGCCCGCCGACATCGCGGCGGCCGGCGCGTTGCTGTCCGCTCTCGTTCTCGTCCGGATCCCGCTGTTCGCGTTCGCCTCGATCCAGGCGTCGCTGCTACCCGGCCTGTCCACCGCCACGGCCACCGGCGACCTATCGGCCTTCCGTGGTCTGCTGCGCCGAGCCCTGACCCTCGTCACGGCGGTTGGCGTGGCGGGCGCCGTGGTCGCCGTCCCGCTCGGTCCGTGGCTGGTACGCGTCCTGTTCGACCAGCCCAACATCCTCGGGCCCATCGACTTCATCTGGTTGAGCGCCGGCACGCTTGGCTGTCTGTGGGCCATGGTCCTCGGCCAGGCGCTCCTCGCCTCGGGTCGGCACCGCGCCCAGGCCGTGGCCTGGGTCGTCGGGGTGGTGTCACTGATCATCGTCACCCTGCTGCCGATGGCCGTCGTGCTCCGGGTGGAGATCGCCTACGCCACCGGGACACTCGCCGTCGCCGCCGCCATGGCCGCCGCGCTGCGGCGGGATCGCGTAGCGGCCGCCACTGCCGCACCCGATATCGCACCTGCTGCCAGCCCTGGAGGCCTCCGATGACCTCGGTTTCCGTCGTGATGCTCGCCTACGGACCCGAGCCGTGGCTGGTCGACGCCGCGCGGGCGGTCCTCGCGAGTTCCGACGTGGACGTCGAGCTCATCGTGGTGGACAACGGCTGCACCGGCGACGGCATCGACATCGTCAAGGGACTACCGGGTGTGCGGATCATCCGCCCCGAGGAGAACACCGGCTACTCCGGGGGCTGCCGGATCGGCGCCGCCGACGCCACCGGTGACTTCCTGACGTTCGTCAACTCGGACGCGATCGTCGACCCGACAGCCCTGGCCCGCATCGTGGCGGTCGCTGGCGAGGACGGGGTGGGGGGCGCGATGGCCTCCGTCCGGCTCGCCGACCAGCCCGACCTGATCAACACTTCCGGGAACCCGCTGCACTTCACCGGTCTGTCGTGGGCCGGCGGCAACGGTGAACCGGCCAGCCGGCACGCCGAACGCCGGTCGGTGCCGTCGCTCAGCGGGTGCTGCTTCGCCATCCGGCGCGACCTGTGGCGGGAGTTGGACGGCTTCGCCGCCGAATACTTCGCCTACCACGAGGACACCGAACTCAGCCTGCGGTTGTGGCAACGCGGGCTGCGGCAGGAGTACGTGCCGGACGCGGTGGTCCGACATCACTACGAGTTCTCCCGCAACGCGCTCAAGCTCTACCTGGTCGAGCGCAACCGGCTGATCACCCTGCTCACCGCGTACGAGGGACGGACGCTGGCGGTCCTGGCGCCCATGTTGCTGGTCACCGAAATCGCGATGGTGCTCGCGGCGCTGGGTGGTGGCTGGCTGCCGCAGAAGGCACGCGGCTGGGGCTGGCTGTGGCGGCACCGCGCCTGGCTGCGGGAGCGGCGGCGCCGGTTGCAGGCCGAGCGCCGGGTCCCGGACGGGGCGCTGAAGGACCTGATGACCGGCCGGATCGCCGCGTCGAACGTGGAGGCGCCGCCCGGTACGGGAGTCTTCAACGCCCTGGCGGGCGCCTACTGGGCCGCCGCGAAACCCTTGCTCCGGACCCGCTAGCGGCCGGCGACCCGAGTCACCCCGAGGTCGCCGTGGCTACGCGTCGCTCGAACCGGCGTCGTCGTCCGACGCGGACGTGCCCGGCTTGGGCTCACCCGACTTCGGCTCGCCCCGGGCAGCCAGGTCGTCGGACGAGCCCTCCAGGTCGGCGGAGCCGGCAGAACTGGTCGGCTTGTCGGGGCCGGGAGCCGGTGCGTCGGCGCCCGCGGCCTCGGCCGCGGTCTTCGCCGGCCCATCCGGCGCCGCGCCCGTGCCCGCCGATGCGGCACCGTTGAGCAGCCCGGTAAGCGCCGCCCCGATGATGCGCCGGAAGGTGCGGCCACGCCGCTGCCGGTCGAGCACGGCCACCTCGAGCTGGTCCGCCGCGATGTTGCGGGGGTTGCCGCTGTCCCCGCCGACACTGCTCAGTGCCTTGACCGCCAGCTTCACCGCGTCCGCCAGCGGCATGTCGCTGTGGTGGTCGGCGCGCAGCACGCTGGAGATCGCCTCTGCCTGCCCACCCATGGCCATCCGGCCGGGCTCGTCATTCACCGAACCGTCGTAGGTGATCCGGTACAACTCGTCGGACTCGGCGGTGGCGCCAACCTCGGCGACGCAGATCTCCACCTCGAACGGCTTGGACTGCTCGGTGAAGATGGCCCCGAGAGTCTGCGCGTAGGCGTTGGCCAGCGCCCGGCCGGTGACGTCCCGCCGGTCGTAGCGCAGCCCGTTGACGTCGGCCATCCGCACGCCCGCCCGGCGCAGGTTCTCGAACTCGTTGTACCGTCCGACGGCCGCGAAGCCGATCCGGTCGTAGATCTCGCTCACCTTGTGCAGCGCGCTGGAGAGGTTCTCGGCCACGAACAGCACGCCACCGGCGTAGCTGAGCACCACCGCACTGCGCCCCCGGGACACCCCCTTGCGGGCGAGTTCGGAGCGGTCCCGCATGATCTGCTCGGGCGAGGCGTAGAACTGCATGGCCACGTGCTGCTTCTCCTTCGTGCGCGCGGGGTGGAGCGGGCGGAACTGGGGTGGCGGCTCAGCCGCCCGGGTTCTCCATCCGACCGGTGACCACCGACTGGGCGATCTCGGCGATCTCGGTCTCGGTGAGCCGATGCGTGCCCTCGGCGGTCGCGGTCATGACCACCGGGTAGATCTTCCGGGTCAGGTCCGGGCCACCCGTGGCGGTGTCGTCGTCGGCCGCGTCGTACAGCGCCTCGACGGCCAGCCGCACCGTTTCGGCGGTGCTGAGGCCGGGGCGGTAGCGCTTCTTCAGCGCCGACTTGGCGAACAGCGAGCCAGAGCCGACCGCGTCGAAGCCGGTCTCCTCGTAGGGGCCGCCGGTGACGTCGAAGCTGAAGATGCGGCCGGCCTTCGCCGGCTCGGAGGCGGCCAGGTCGAACCCGGCGAACAGCGGCACCACAGCCAGCCCCTGCATCGCGGCGCCGAGGTTGCCGCGGATCATCGCGGCCAGGTAGTTGGCCTTGCCGTCCAGCGAGAGCATCGCGCCCTCGATCTTCTCGTAGTGCTCCAACTCCACCTGGAACAGCCGGATCATCTCGATCCCGATGCTCGCGCTCCCGGCTATCCCGACAAGCGAGTACGCGTCGGCGGGATGCACCTTCTCGATGTCCCGCTGGGCGATCATGTTGCCCATGGTGGCTCGGCGGTCCCCGGCCATGACCACACCGTCGGCGCTGACCAGGGCGACGATGGTGGTGGCGTGCGGCGCCAGCTCGGCGGCCGTGCCCGGCGGCAGCGGCCGGCGGCCGGGCAGCATCTCGGGGGCGAACTGGCTCAGGAACTGGGTGAAGGAGGACGTCCCCGCGTTGGTGAACACATCTGGAAGACGCCCGGATGGATCGAAAGCCGCTGCCACGTGGTTCCTCTCCGATACGTGATGGCCCTGGTCACCCGGGTCGACCGGCCCGGAGCCGCCAAGACCATCGTTGCGGTTGAAGCAGAGTATCCCGCGCCCCGATCGGCGCGATCTTCGCGGTCCGGCCATCCGGCCGGATCGCCCGCCGATCAGCCGATCGGCCGGTGCGGCTCGCCCGGTCGATTCAGCGGACCGTGCCCGATTAATCCTACTGTCCGCCCTTTTGCACGTAGCCTCGGACGAATTCCTCCGCGTTCTCCTCGAGGACCGAGTCGATCTCGTCGAGCAGGTCGTCCACGTCCTCGGTGATCTCCGCGTGCCGCTCGGCGACCTCAGGATTCGCCTCGACGGCGGCCTCCTCGACCTCCTGGTCCTGCTGCGGCTTCTTGGACTGCGACTGACCGCCGGCGTCACGGGTAGCCATCTCGGTCCCTCCTCATGTTCGTCTGGGAAAAACCTACCTCGCGGGGGCGACATACCGGCCCCCGCACACGCGAGATCCAGCCGCCGTCACCGCCACCGTCGGCACCCGGCACTGTCCCGCCGGTCACCAGCACCGTCCGGTCGTTCCCGCCGTTCGCCGTCACGTCACCCGTCCCGAGCCGGTCGCCGTCGCCGCGGTCAGCCGGCGGTGATGGCCTCCAGCAGGTCCTTGGCGCTGGCGCAGCGGTCGAAGAGGGCACCGACATGCCGCCTGGTGCCGCGTTCCGGTTCCATCATGGGCACCCGGACCAGCGACTCCCGCCCGACGTCGAAAATCACCGAGTCCCAACTCGCGGCGACGACCTCGGAGGCGTACTGGGCCAGACACCGGCCCCGGAAGTAGGCCCGGGTGTCCTCCGGCGGTTCCACCATCGCGGTCCGGCTGGACTCGTCCGGCAACAAGGTGGCCATCGAGCCACGGGACACCAGCCGGTGGTAGAGCCCCTTCTCCGGCCGCACGTCGGAGTACTGCAGGTCGACCAGTTGCAGCTTGTGCGACGACCAGCCGAGATTCTCCCGCTCCCGGTAGCCCTCCAGCAGGCGCAGCTTGGCGACCCAGTCGAGTTCTCCGGCGCATCGCATCGGATCCCGGCCCAGCCGATCCAGGACGCTCTCCCACCGGTCGAGCACGTCAATGGTGTCCGCGTCGGCGTCGGCGCCGTACCGGTCGTCCACGAAGGAGCGGGCCCGCTCCAGGTACGCCCACTGCAGGTCCAGCGCCGTGAGCCGGCGTCCGTCGCGGAGCCGCATGAGGTGCCCGAGGCCCGGGTCGTGGCTGACCGCGCGCAACTCGGCCACCGGGTCGGCGATGCCGAGATCCGCGGTGAGCACCTTCTCCTCGATCATGGTGAGCACCAGCGCGGTGGTGCCCACCTTGAGGTAGGTGGAGATCTCCGACAGGTTGGCGTCACCGATGATGACGTGCAGCCGGCGGTACTTGTCGGCGTCGGCGTGCGGCTCGTCCCGGGTGTTGATGATCGGCCGCTTCAGGGTGGTCTCCAGCCCCACCTCGACCTCGAAGAAGTCCGCCCGCTGGGAGATCTGGAAGCCGGGCTGCGAGCCGTCCTGACCGATGCCGACCCGGCCGGCGCCGCAGACGATCTGCCGGGTGACGAAGAACGGTGTCAGGTACGCCACGATGTCCGCGAACGGGGTCTGCCGGCGCATCAGGTAGTTCTCGTGCGCACCGTAGCTGGCGCCCTTGTTGTCGGTGTTGTTCTTGTAGAGATGGATGGGGTGGCTGCCCGGGATGGTGGCGGCGCGCCGGGCCGCCTCGGCCATCACCCGCTCCCCCGCCTTGTCCCACCGCACCAGATCCAGCGGGTTGGTGACCTCCGGTGTGGAGTATTCCGGGTGGGCGTGGTCGACATAAAGCCGAGCGCCGTTGGTGAGGATCACATTGGCCAGTCCCAGGTCCTCGTCCGCGAGGGCCTCGGCCGGGTCGTACGCCGCGCCGGAGTAGGTGAAACCGCGGGCGTCGCGCAGTGGTGACTCCTCCTCGTAGTCCCACCGGGCCCGGCCGCCCCGAGTCAGCTCCGGACGGGCACCGTAGGCATTTACCACCTGCGACGAGGTGACCATCGGATTCGCCCCCGCCTGGCTCGGCACCGAAATGCCGTACTCCACCTCGGTACCCATGATCCGTCGTACGCTCATGCCGCCAACCTGTTTCGCTCGCTCGTCCGGCCATCAACGAATGGCCATGGTGTTGAGGGTAGTCCGCACCCCGGACAGTCGGTGGTACGGACGGTAGCCGGACCGACATCGCACCGTGGCGCACGGCTCGCCGCGCGACTCAGGGATTGAGAGAAACCACGGTCACCTTGGCGGCCAGCTCCGGCTCCTCGGCGAGAACCGTGTCGATGGCCTGCTGGGCGTTCGGGTCGGCCACGATGAGCCGGACCGGCCCCGGCGCCCGCCGGAGGATCTGCCGCGTTCGCTCCGGCTCCTTGAACTTCATGCCGTAGAGACCCGGCTCGGTCCGCGCGGTGGTGCCCTGGAGGGCGGAGTAGAACGTCGACTCCAGGTAACCGTGCATGGCGGTGGTGTCGACGATAAGCGTCATAGTTCCCGGTTGCGGCGGATACTGCCGGTAGGCGAGGGCAGCCACCCGGGCCGTCTGCGGTGCCTTGCGCGGGTGCTGCTGTACCCACGCGTCGGCCCAGGTGATGTCCTCCTTGCTGCGGTGGAAGGCGCCACCGGTCCACCCCGCCACGCCGGTGGTGACGGCGACCGCCAGGGTGACAGCGGCGGCGACGACCGACGGACCGATCCACGGCACGATCCGCCGCCGACCGGCGACCGGCTGTTCCGCCGGTCGCGGGCCGGGCAGCAGCCGGACCGCGGCTCCCACGCCGACGATCAGCAGGGCGACGCAGAGGTGGGCGGCCTTGCCGAAGTAGTAGGCCGGCTTGAGGCCCTGCGCCAGGTTGACCGCGGCGATGCCGAAGGCGAACAACAGGGCGACCGACACCACGGCCAGGTAGCGACGCCAGCCGGAATCGCGCCAGGCCCCGCCGGCGGCCAGGCCGGCGACGACCACGGCGCCGACACCCAGCATCGTGGTGTACGACCCGAACACCTGTGGGCCGGGTGCGTTGAGCGCCTCACTCTGACCCGCGTAAAGCACTCCCAGCACCGCGGTGAGCGGGGCAAGCACGATGGTGGGCAGTGCGATCGCCAGGAGGGTCCGCCAGTGGGTGCGGGCCGCCCGGTGATCGGCCAGCAGCCAGACCAGGACCATAGCGGCGGCGGGCGCGACAAACAGGTAGTAGACGAACCCGACGGCCACCAGCAGGGCGGCCAGCAGGAGGATCTGCTCCCGGGTGCTGTCCACCGGGCGGACGACGAGCGCCGCCACGATGGCGACGAGGGCCAGGCCGAGGCTCTCGGTAGGGTAGCCGGCCGCCAGCAGCCGCGGCAGTTCGGTGCCGAGGCAGAGCGCGCCCACCACGGCCGTCAGCACCATCGTGGGCAGCACCGGCGGCCGGTTGGCGATCCGGTGGGCCGCCCAGATCAACGACAGCAGCATGAATCCGTAGCCGGCGAGCACCCAGAACACGTAGTGGTTGAAGGCCGCGACGCCCGGCTCCGCCCCGGGCTGACGCGTGAAGCCGTCGAGCAACGCGGCGGTCAGGTGCCAACCCTGCGGGTAGTAGACCATCCCGGAAAAGATCAGTTGCCGCGCCTCCTCCGGGGCCACGAACGCGTACCCGTCGATCCGGCCGAGCAGGTCGAACAGCGCCAGGTGCCGGGAGTTGTCCTCGCCGCCGATGGCGAGGCCCAGGCGCTGGGTGAACCCGGCGGCCAGCAGGTACGGCTTGGCCAGGTAGAGCGCGAGGAGCCCGGCACCACCGGCCAGCAGCAGGTCGGCCCAGCCGGGCCGGGAGAACCGGGGACGCCGTCCGGTGGCCAGGGCGAGCAGCACGAGGACGGTGAGCGCGGCCCCGGTCACCGCGACCGGGTGGAACCCCCACGGCCACACCGAGAACAGTAGCCCGACCGCACAGCACAACCCGATCAGCAGCGCGGCGGCGGTGACCAGCCGGTCCAGGAGCGTTTCGCCGCCGCGCAGCAGGGCGGCGGTGAGCAGCAGCACCAGCGGTGGGAGCAGCGCGCCGGCGTGGACCAGGTGGAGGCCCGCCGGCACCAGCCACGCGGCCAGCAGGGCGAGGGCCACCCAGCCGGCCCTACCCGGGCCCGGGCGGCTGCGCGCGGGGTGTCCGGGGGCGGGTTCGGCGGGCGCCGCCGCCCGCGACGCTGGGTCTGTCAACGCCTCGGCGGACACAGCACTCCTTTGACCGGTCGGATACGGACGCGACCGGACGGGTGACCTTCAGCGGCAATGGCGCGGCGCCACCCGCGGGGGTGGCGGCCAGCCGGTGTCCGACGCCGGAGAAGCATACGACGGGTGGGCGTCCGCCGGACGCCCACCCGTCGTATGGATCAGAGGTACTGGCCGGTGTTGCTGGCGGTCTCGATCGACCGACCGGCCTCGGTGCCCTTTCCACCGGAGACGAGCGTACGGATGTAGACGATCCGCTCGCCCTTCTTGCCGGAGATCCGGGCCCAGTCGTCGGGGTTTGTCGTGTTGGGCAGGTCCTCGTTCTCCCTGAACTCGTCGACGCAGGCGTCGAGCAGGTGCTGCAGGCGCAGCCCCTTGCGGCCGGAGCTGAGGAACTCCTTGATGGCCATCTTCTTGCCCCGGTCGACGATGTTCTGGATCATGGCGCCCGAGTTGAAGTCCTTGAAGTACAGGACCTCCTTGTCACCGTTGGCGTAGGTGACCTCGAGGAACCTGTTCTCCTCGGTCTCGGAGTACATCCGCAGCACCACGGCCTCGATCATCGCGCTCACCGTGGCCTGCGCGTCGTTGCCGTGCTCGGCCAGGTCGTCCGGATGCAACGGCAGACCGGTGAGGATGTACTTCGAGAAGATGTCCTTCGCCGCCTCGGCGTCCGGCCGCTCGATCTTGATCTTCACGTCCAGCCGGCCCGGCCGCAGAATGGCCGGGTCGATCATGTCCTCCCGGTTGGAGGCGCCGATGACGATGACGTTCTCCAGCCCCTCGACGCCGTCGATCTCGCTGAGCAACTGGGGAACGATCGTGTTCTCCACGTCCGAGGAGACGCCCGAACCCCGGGTCCGGAACACCGAGTCCATCTCGTCGAAGAACACGATGACGGGCGTGCCCTGACCGGCCTTCTCCCGGGCCCGCTGGAACACCAGCCGGATGTGCCGCTCGGTCTCACCGACGTACTTGTTGAGCAGCTCCGGACCCTTGATGTTGAGGAAGTAGCTGGTGTGCTTCTCCTCACCCCGCCGCTCGGCGATCTTCTTGGCCAGCGAGTTGGCCACCGCCTTCGCGATCAAGGTCTTTCCGCAGCCGGGCGGCCCGTAGAGCAGGATGCCCTTCGGCGGCCGGAGCTGGTGCTCCAGGAACAGGTCCGCGTGCAGGAACGGCAGCTCCACCGCGTCCCGGATCTGCTCGATCTGGGAATGCAGGCCACCGATGTCGCCGTAGTCGACGTCCGGCACCTCCTCGAGGACGAGCTCCTCGACCTCGCTCTTGGGAATCCGCTCATACGCGTACGCCGATCGCGGCTCGATCATGAGCGAGTCGCCGGCCCGTAGGCCGACCCCGATGAGCGTCTCGGCCAGGTGGACGACCCGTTCCTCGTCGGCGTGCGACACGACAAGCGCCCGATCCGGGGCACCACCGGTCGCGTTCTCCAGCAGCTCCTTGAAGGTGACCACCTCACCGGCGCGTTCGTAGCCGAACGCGTCGACGATGTTGAGCGCGTCGTTGAGCAGAACCTCCTGCCCGCGACGCAGGTCGTTCACATCCAGTGACGGGGACACCGCCACCCGGAGCTTGCGGCCGCCGGTGAAGATGTCCACCGTGCCGTCCTCGTGTCGACCCAGGAAGACGCCGTAGCCGCTGGGCGGCTGCGCCAACCGGTCGATCTCCTCCTTCAGGGTCACGATCTGCGCCCGTGCGTCCTTGAGCGTGTTCACGAGCCGATCGTTGTTCTCCGTCAACCTGGCCAGCTGGGCCTGGGTTGCCGCCAGCCGCTCCTCGAGCTGCCTGACGTGTCGGGGGCTCTCGGTCAACTTGCGCCGAACCAGTGCGAGTTCCTCTGTCAGGAACGCGACCTGGGTGGAGAGATCGTGGGCCTCCTTCTCCCACCGTGCGGCGCGCGAGTCCGCGTCGTCGCTGCGTGCCACGTCCCACCTCCCCGGGGGCTTGAACGTTCTGCCCTAACACTAGCCGCTGGATGGCCCGTTCGGTCCCGCGCAACACCCTCGTCACCGAAGCTTGATCACTTCTTCCCCACCGCGGCACGGTGACACCCTTGGTCAACGCGGGCGCCAACAAGGGGAGCCCGCCGTCAGAGAACCGGACGACCGATGACGGAGGCGACCAACCGGGCGAACTCCTCCAACCGGTTGATCTGTCCTGCTCCCCCGTCGTCAAGCGTCTTGCCGAACCGCAGCGCGTCGTGCCGGGGCGTCACCTGCCCCTCGTCCACCGACCCGCTCTCGTCCATCGACGTCAAAAGCAGGTAGACATCGACGCTGTCGACCCGCAACTCCCCCGCCGAGGTGCGGGTCAACCGACGCCGGACGCCCACCTCGGTCACCGCCGAGGACGCCACCACCCGCAGCGAGGAGGTCATCGCACCGGGCGGCCCCTCCTCGGGCGGGACGTCCTCACCGTGCCACAGGATCAATCGACTGCCGTCGCAGACGGCCACCTCCTGCCACACACCGTTCACCTCGTTGACGAACCGTTCCAGGGTGAACCCGAGCACCGACCCGCCGTCCAGCACGCCCTGCAACGCCTCCAGGGCCACCTCCGGGTCCCGCAGGTACGCCCGGGCGGCGGACTCCAGATCCCGGTAGGGTGACCAGTCCGGGAATACGGCCGGCAGGTCACCACCGTTGAACGCGGGACGACTCATGGTCGCTCCCCGCCGGGCGGGGTCTCCTCTCCGGCCGTCGCCGGCTCGGCCGCCGTCGCCGCTGCGGCCACCGGCTCCGCCGGCCCGGCCCGTTCGGCCGCCAACTCCTCGGCCGCCAACTCCTCCGCCGCCCGCAGCCCGCGCTTGCGCAACGCGTACGCCTCGGCCCCCTTGCTCGGCTTCCGCCGGCGCGGCGGCGCGGTGACCCCCGGGGCGAGCCGACGTGCCGACACCAGGAACGCGGTGTGCGCGATCATCCGGTGGTCGGGACGGACCGCCAGCCCGTCGGCGTGCCAGTCCCGCACCAACGACTCCCACGCCCGCGGCTCGGTGAAGCCGCCCCGCTCGCGCAGGGCCTCCACCAGCTCGGACAGCTGCGGAGTGGTGGCCACGTACCCGATGAACACCCCACCCGGCACCAGCGCCCGTTCCACCAGGTCCAGCGCCTCCCAGGGGGTGAGCAGATCGAGGATGATCCGGTCGAACCCGGTCTCCGCGCACTCCGTCACGTCACCCGTGCGCAGCGTCCAGGCCGGGTGCGGACCGCCGAAGAAGGCCTCCACGTTGCGCCGGGCGATCGCCGCGAAGTCCTCCCGCAGTTCGTGGCTGTGTACCGCCCCGGTCGGCCCGACGGCCCGCAGCAGCGAACACGTCAACGCTCCGGAACCGGCTCCGGCCTCGAGCACCCGGGCGCCCGGGAAGATGTCGCCCATGGCGACGATCTGCGCGGCGTCCTTGGGGTAGATCACCTGGGCGCCGCGCGGCATGGACAACACGTAGTCGGCGAGCAACGGCCGCAGCGCGAGGTAGGCCGTGCCGCCGGTCGAGGTGACGACGCTGCCGTCGGGCCGCCCGATGAGGTCGTCGTGCGCGAGAGCCCCCCGGTGGGTGTGGAACGACCGGCCCGGCTCCAGCGTGATGGTGTGCAGCCGTCCCTTGGGGTCGGTGAGCTGCACGCGGTCGCCGGCCCGGAACGGGCCTCGGTGCGCCGGAGTCTCGGCGCTGACCTCGGTGGCGGTGGGTTGTGCCGTCAATGGGTCATCTTTCGTCATGGGGTTCGAGCACCCGCGCCAGATCGTCGAGGTGCAGTACGCCGACCACATCTTCGCCCGCCGTCACCACGTACTGGCTGCCCGGGTGCTCCTGCACCGCGCGCAGCACATCCTCCCCGGGCAGACCGACCGGGAGTCCGGGCACCGCCGCCAACCGGCGGGCCACCATGTCCACGGCGATCCACGGGCGTCGCTCCGCGGGCACCGCCGCGGCGGCCGTGGTGTCGACCAGGGCGACCAGCCGGCCACCGCCGTCGGCCACGCCCAGTGCGGTCGGACCAGCCGCGGCACCGGCCCGGCGCTGCGCCTCGGCCAGCGGCGTGCCGGCCGGAACGGTAAGCACCGGCCGGGCGAGCCGACGCAGGTCCACCAGCGGGCTCCGGCGCCCGATCCGCGCCGCGCGGATCGACTGGCTGGCACCCCGCCACAGGACCACGGCGACCAGCAGCATCAGCACCAGACCGAACGGTCGCAGGACGCCGCGCAGGGTCAGCGCCAGCACCACCGTCACGGCGGCCACGGCGAGGACCCGGCCACCCCAACCGGCGAGTTCGGTGCCGCGGTGCCGGTCCCGGGTGATACCCCACACCGCGGCGCGCAGCGCCCGACCGCCGTCCAGCGGCAGACCGGGCAGCAGGTTGAACACGGCCACGACGAGGTTGGCCGCCGCGAGCAGCGCGGCGAGCCGGTCGGCCACGGTGCCGTCGGGCAGCCCGATGGCGGCTCCGACCGCACCCAGGCCCAGCAGCAGGGAAACGGCCGGCCCGGCGAGCGAGATGACCAGATCGACCCGCGGCGCCGGGGCATCCCGGTCCATCTCGGTGTAGCCGCCGAGCAGTTCGAGGGTGATGCCCCGCACCCCGATGCCGAACCGGCGGGCCGCCACCGCGTGTCCCAGTTCGTGCAGCAGCACCGACCCCACCAGGCAACCGGCGAAGGCCAGCCCGACGAGGTATCCGCTGGCCGCGGTGAGGCCCAGGTCCCGGCTCGCGGTCTCCCCGTAGGTGACGGCGACAAGCGCGGCGAGCAGCACGAGCGAGACGTGCAGATGGACGGGTACGCCGAACACCCGGCCCACGCTCAGCCCGGTGCGCGCCGGCCCCCGCGCCGCGGTCTCCCTCATTCCGAAGATGCTACGCATCGGCCCGGCGCGCGCCGCCGCCCGACCCGCCACCCGGTTCCGTGATCTTGTCAGCCGGTTGGCATAGCCTTCGGACATGGCAGCGGACACGGCGACCGAATCGACGCAGGACGCACCAACCATCCCGGCGCGGCGCGGCGCCGCGGACACCGCCGCCACCACGACACCGGCGGGACCACCCGACTCCGTCACCGCCACACCGGCGGGACCACCCCACGCCGACGGCGGGCCGGCCGCCCCCCGGCTGGCCTCCCTGTCCCCGTCGCGGGCCGCCGACTTCAAGACCTGCCCGCTGCTCTACCGGTTCCGCACCATCGACCGGCTGCCCGAGCGGCCCACCGCCGAGCAGGCCCGCGGCACCCTGGTGCACGCGGTGCTGGAGCGGCTGTTCGACCTGCCCGCCGGGGACCGGACCCCGGACGCCGCCGCCGCCCTCGTGGAGCCGCAGTGGCAGCGGTTACGGGAGGCCGAGGCCGGCCTGGCCGAGCTGTTCGCGACCGACCCGCCCGACGACCCCGACCAGCCCGCCGACACGCCTCTCGTCGGCGACGACCTGGTCGTGCCGCCGGCCGGCGACCCGGCCGCCCAGGCCGAGTTCCTGGCCTCGGCCCGCGCCCTGCTCGCCGGCTACTTCGCGGTGGAGGACCCGCGCCGGTTGGAGCCGGCCGAGCGGGAGGCCCTGGTCTCCGCCGTGGTCGAGGACCAGCTGTTGATCCGCGGCTACATCGACCGGCTCGACGTGGCGCCCGACGGCGCGCTGCGGGTGGTGGACTACAAGACCGGCGGGGCGCCACGCGAGGCGTTCGAGGCACGGGCGCTGTTCCAGCTCAAGTTCTATGCCCTGGTGCTGTGGCGCACCCGGGGCACGGTGCCCCGCGTGCTGCGCCTGCTCTACCTGCGCGACGAGGAGATCTGCGACTACACCCCGGACGCCGAGGAGCTGGCCCGGTTCGAACGCACCCTGCTGGCCCTGTGGCGGGCGATCGAGCGGGCGACCGCGACGCGGGACTTCCGGCCCAAGCCGAGCCGGCTGTGCGGCTGGTGCAACCATCAGGCCCACTGCCCGGCGTACGGCGGCACGCCACCACCGTTCCCGGAGGTGGTGCCGATGTCCGCTCCCGTCACCGCAACCCCGGAGGCGCCCGGCGCCGACGAGTGAGCCTCCTCCCCCGGGAGGAGCGGACCTCGGCCCTGAAGGCGATCCATCCGGCGTCACGGCGGCTAGCGTCGCTGCCATGACCACGCCCGGACTCGCATGACCACGCCCGGACTCGGCTGGCTGCGGCGCCATCCGTTGCCCGCCGACGTGCTGCTGGCGGCAGCGCTGGTGGGCCTGGAGGTCTCGCTGGTCATGCTGCTACCGCCGGAGGTGCGCCCGAGTGGGGTCGGCTCCATGGTGCTGTTGAGCGTGGTCTGCGCGGTCCCGGTGATCCTGCGCCGGATGGCGACCCGGTTGGCCGTCGCGGCGGCCCTCGCCACGCTGACCGTCCCGGCGCTCCTGCGGCAGGCCCCGGCGTCGCAGAGCCTCGCCTTCATCGTGCTCACCTTCACGATCGCCGCCGGCCGGCCGATGCGCCGCGCGGTGGTCGGCACGGCGCTGCTCTGGTTGCCGGTGATGGCGCTCAACCTGCTCTCCCCGATCAGCAGCGAGGCACTTGGCGACAACCGCGGTTACGTGCTGCTCAACAACCTGCTGATCGCCCTGGTGTCGTTCTTCGTAGGGCGTACGGTGCACGCCCGGCGCACCTCCGTGGCGGCACTGCGCGAGCGGGCCCGGGTGGCCGAGGAGAGCCAGCGGGCACTTGCCGACCAGGCGGTGGCCGACGAGCGTCGGCGGATCGCCCGCGAGTTGCACGACGTGGTGGCCCACCACGTCAGCGTGATGGGGGTGCTGGCCACCGGGGCACGCCGGGTCCTGCCCAAGGACCGCGACACGGTGGACGGCGCGCTGGGCAACATCGAGGAGACCAGCCGGACCGCGCTGCGCGAGCTGCGCCGGCTGCTGGACGTGCTCCGGACCGAGGCCGAACCGGCCGCCGACCTCGCCCCACAGCCGGGTCTGGCCGGCATCGAGTCGCTTGTCGAGCAGGTCCGCGACGCGGGCCTGCCGGTGACGCTGACGGTCGATGGCGAGCCGCGGCCGCTGGATCCCGGGGTCGCGCTGACGATCTACCGGATCGTGCAGGAGGCGCTGACAAATGCCCTCAAGCACGCCGGCCGGGCAACCGGCCAGGTCCGCATCACCTTCGGGTCCGCCTGGCTGGTGCTGGAGATCACCGACACCGGTCGGGGCCCGCGTCCGGACAGCGAGCGGGTCGGTCACGGGCTGGTGGGCATGCGGGAGCGGGTCGCCCTCTACGGTGGAAGTCTGCGCACCGGCCCCCGCCCGGGGGGTGGTTTCCTGGTCCACGCGAGAATCCCGGTGGAGCAGTTGGGTGCGCCGGTCGGTGAGGGAGCGGCATGACGGGGCAGGACACCACGGATCGGGCGACGCAGCGACCGATCCGGATCCTGCTGGTCGACGACCAGCCGCTGCTGCGCACCGGGTTCCGGATGGTGCTCGGTGCCGAGGACGACCTGGACATCGTCGGGGAGGCGGGCGACGGGGTCGAGGCGGTCGACCTGTCCCGCCGGCTGCTGCCGGACGTGGTGCTCATGGACATCCGGATGCCCCGGATGGACGGGGTGAGCGCCACCCGAGCCATCGTCGACGCCCGGCTGCCGGTCCGGGTGCTCATCCTTACCACGTTCGACCTCGACGAGTACGTGGTGGGCGCGCTGCGCGCCGGCGCCTCCGGGTTCCTGGCCAAGGACGTACCGGCGGAGGACCTGGTGACCGCGATCCGCACCGTGGCGGCGGGTGAGGCGGTGGTGGCGCCCCGGATCCTGAAGCGGCTGCTGGACCGGTTCGCCGAGGCGCTGCCCGATCCGGCGGCCACGCCGGGCAAGGTCATCAACACCCTGACCGAGCGGGAACGGGAGGTGCTGGTGCAGGTCGCCCGCGGGCTGTCCAACGCCGAGATCGCCCGGGAGCTGTCGGTAAGCGAGACCACCGTCAAGACCCACGTCGGACACGTGCTCACCAAGCTCCAGTTGCGCGACCGGGTGCAGGCGGTGGTGCTGGCGTACGAGACGGGCCTGGTCCGCCCGGGGGCGTAGTCCCCTCCACCGTAGGGCGGTCCCCGCTCCACCAACCGGTGGAGACCGAATTCCCTCTCCAGCGCGACGCACGCGTTGCCCGCGGTCCCTACCGTGGCAGGTGGGCACCGGCTCGGGGACAACCCCGAGCCGGGCTCCGGGCTCACCCGCAGCGGAAATCCGCGGTCCGGTCCCTCTGCGGTCGGAGGAATCAGCGCGGGCGGAGCCGATGATGAAACGGCCGGCCGGGCCCGGGGGGTGCCCGGCCGGACCACAGCCAACAGAGGGAGTACGCAGTGACCGTGACGGTGGACCGCGACAACCGGGTGGCGGCCAGTGCCCGGGACGTGTGGAAGGTGTTTGGCAGCGGCGAGGCCCAGGTGGTCGCCCTGCGGGGGGTCAGCGCCGAGTTCGAACGCGGCCGGTTCACCGCCATCATGGGTCCGTCCGGGTCGGGCAAGTCGACCTTGATGCACTGCCTGGCCGGGCTCGACGTGGTCACCCGCGGCACCATCAAGATCGGCGACACCCAGGTCAACGGTCTCGGCGACGCCGGTCTGACGAAGCTGCGTCGGGACAAGGTCGGCTTCATCTTCCAGCAGTTCAACCTGCTGCCGACCCTGTCGGCCGAGGAGAACATCCTGCTGCCGCTGGCGATCGCCGGCCGCAAGCCGGACCGGGAATGGTTCGACACGGTTATCGACACGGTGGGGCTGCGGGAGCGACTCGGGCACCGGCCCAGCCAGCTCTCCGGCGGCCAGCAGCAGCGGGTGGCCTGCGCCCGGGCGCTGGTCTCCCGCCCGGACGTGGTCTTCGCGGACGAGCCGACCGGGAACCTGGACTCCCGGTCCGGCGCGGAGGTGCTCAACTTCCTGCGCCGCTCGGTGAGCGAGTTCGGGCAGACCATCGTCATGGTCACGCACGATCCGGTGGCCGCCTCGTACGCCGGTCGGGTGGTGTTCCTCGCCGACGGTGAGATCGTCTCCGAACTCGTCGAGCCGACACCCGAGACGGTGCTGGACACCATGAAGAAGCTGGACGCCCCGGACGAGGCGGCCCACTGATGCTGCGCGCGACCCTCAAGAGCCTGCTGGCCCGCAAGCTGCGGCTCACCCTCTCGGCGCTGGCCGTGGTGCTGGGTGTCATGTTCGTGTCGGGCGCGTTCGTGCTCACCGACACGCTGGGCCGGTCCTTCGACTCGATCTTCTCCGACGCGTACCAGGGCGTCGACGTCGAGGTCACCGCCAAGCCCAAGATCGAAATCAACGAGGCCGAGGGCGAGCAGACAAACCCGGCGTTCCCGGCTACCACCCTGGACCAGGTCCGTGCGGTGCCGGGGGTGGCCGAGACGACCGGTCTGGTGCTCGCCGACGGTGCCGTGCTGATCGGATCCAACGGCAAGGCGGTCACCTCGTTCGGGGCGCCGCAGTTCGGCCAGAACTGGACCGGCGAGAGCGACCTCGTCCAGCTCCGCGAGGGGCGGGGACCGACGACAGACAGCGAGATCGCGATCAACGCCGGGCTGGCCAAGGCCGCGAAGGTGGCCGTCGGCGACCGGGTCGGGGTGCTCACCCCGTACGCGGAGAAGCAGGAGCTGACCCTGGTCGGCCTCTACGGTTACAGCGGCGGCCGGGACTCCCTCGGCGGGGTGAACGAGGTCATGTTCACCACGCCGGTGGCGCAGCGGTCGATGCTGGGCGAGACCGGCACGTTCAACAGTGTCGTCGTCACGGCCGCCGACGGGGTGACCGATGACCGGCTGCGCGACGACGTGGCCGCGGCGCTCGGCGGCGAGTACCAGGTCAAGACCGGCGCCCAGGCCTCCGCCGACGCCGCGTCGGGCCTCAAGGCCGGCCTGGAGTTCTTCAACCGGATCCTGCTCGGGTTCGCCGCCGTCGCCCTGCTGGTCGGCACCTTCCTGATCCTCAACACGTTCTCCATCATCGTGGCGCAGCGCACCCGGGAGCTGGCGCTGATGCGCGCCATCGGGGCCAGCGGCCGGCAGATCGTCGGCTCGGTGGTGATCGAGGCGGTGGCGGTCGGACTGATCGCCTCGATCCTCGGCCTGGCCGCCGGCGTCGGCGTCGGCGCGCTGCTCGCCTGGTTGTTCGGGCAGTTCGCTGGCGGCCTCACGCTTGCCGGTCTGGGCGTACCCGCGATCGCGGTGATCAGCGCGTTCGGCGTCGGCCTGGTGATCACCGTGGTGGCCGCGCTGCTGCCGGCACTGCGGGCCGCCCGGATTCCACCCATCGCGGCGATGCAGGACGTCGCCACCCCGGACCGGCCACTGACCAAGGTGACGGTCACCGGCGCGGTGGTCACCGCGGCCGGCGGGACGCTGCTCGGCCTCGGGCTCACCGACAACGCCGCGGGCAACGCCCTGGCCGCCATCCTGGGCGGCGTGCTGCTGGCGTTCATCGGCGTGGCGCTGCTCACCCCGGTGATCAGCCGGCCGGTGGTGCACCTGCTCGGGTCGATCTTCGCCTGGTCGGTGCCGGGCCGACTGGGCAGGCTGAACTCGGGCCGCAACCCGCGCCGTACCGCGATCACGGCCGCCGCCCTGATGGTCGGCATCGCGCTGGTCACCGGCGTGACCGTGGTGCTGGACTCGGCCAAGTCGAGCATCACCGGGCGGGCCGAGCAGACCATCGACGCGCAACTGGTGATCTCCGGGGTGCAGACCGGGCCCCGCCCGCCGAGCTTCGACCCCGAGGTCGTCACCCGGGCCGCCGAGCTACCGGGAGTGGGAGCCGTCGCCGGGTTCTTCAACGACATCGCGTTGATCGACGGCAACCGGGAGTACGTCAACGCCAGCACCGACCTGGCCGCGGCCAGCCGGATCTACCACGCCGAGGCCACCGCCGGCACCCTCGGCACCCTCGCGCCGGACCAGGTCGCGTTGAGCGAGTCGAAGGCCACGGACCTCGGCAAGACGGTCGGTGACCAGCTCACCGCGCAGTTCAGCCGGGGCGAGCCGCACACCTACACGGTGACGGCGGTCGTGCCGGACGACCGGATCACCGGGTCGATCCTGCTGCCCCGGGAGGCGGCGGCCGACTTCGCCAACCCCAAGCCGTACCTGGCCCTAGTGCAACTCGCCCCGGGGACCGACGTCGCCGCGGTGCAGCCGCGCCTGGACGCGCTGGTCGCGGACAGCCCCGAGGTGTCGGTGGTCGACCGGTCGGCCTACCTGGAACAGCAGAGCGGCCAGTTCGACTCGCTGCTCCAGATGATCCAGATCCTGCTCGCGCTGGCCATCGTGATCGCGGTACTGGGAATCGTCAACACGCTGGCCCTGTCGGTGCTGGAACGCACCCGCGAGCTGGGACTCTTGCGCGCCATCGGGCTGCGGCGGGCACAGACCATGCGGATGGTGACCGTGGAGGCGGTGGTCATCTCGGTCTTCGGCGCGCTGCTCGGCGTGCTGGTCGGCAGTGGCCTCGGATCGGCCGTGGTCCGGGCGCTCGAGGAGGACGGCATCTCCGAACTGGTCCTGCCCTGGACGCAGATGGGTGTGTTCCTCGGCCTGGCCGCGCTGATCGGCGTGGTCGCGGCGGTGCTGCCGGCGATCCGGGCGGCCCGGATCAACGTGCTCGGAGCGATCGCGCACGAGTGACGGCCGGGGCGCCCGGAGGTCCGCACGGGACGGGTAGGTGGTCGCCCAGTCGGCCGCCTACCCGCCGGCGGTGCTGGCGGTGCCGCTGGCGGTGCTGGCAGTGCTGGCGGCGCCGCTGGCGGTGCCGGCCACCCCCGCCTCGCGGGTGCGCAGCGCCGCGAGAAGGTCCAGGTCCACGCCGGCCAGGCTGTCCAGCAGATGCAGACCGTCGGCCGGGTCGATCGGCACCTCGGACACCACGAGCACCGCCGCCCCGGCGGCCAACGCGCTGGCCGCGCCGGCCGGCGAATCCTCGATGGCCACGCACCGCCCGATCGGCACGTCGAGCATCCGGGCGGCGGTCCGGTACGGCTCCGGATGCGGCTTGGTGTTGCCGACCTCGTCCCCGCAGACCACCACGTCGAAGTTCTCCCGGCCGAGGGTGGCCAGCGCCACCTCCACCAGGTGCCGCGCGGTGGAGGTGACAAGCGCGGTACGGATGCCCGCGCTCCGCACCGCCCGCAGCAGGGCGTACGCGCCGGGACGCCATTCGATGCCGGCCCGCAGCAGGTCGGCCACCCGGCTCTCCAGCCAGGCCGCTCCCGCGTCCGGGTCGCGCCACGGCTGCCCCAGGTCCTCGTGCAGGATCGCCATCGAGTGCGCCATGCTGGAGCCGATCATCGCCAGCCGGGCGGCCGGGGACACCGTCCCGCCGTACGCCTCGGCGAGCTCGGCGATGGCGATGCCCCACAGCGGTTCGCTGTCGATAAGCGTGCCGTCCATGTCGAACAGCACGGCGGCCGGATGCGGCATTCTCGACCCTCCTCGCCGGTAGGCGGCCGACCGGGTGCTCCGCTCGACGCGCCGACTGATCGTGTCAACCCGACGGCGGCCGGGAAGCGCCGCCGGCCGGACATGTGGCGCGTCCCTCACCGGCGCCGGCGAGCCCGGCCCGGCCGGGTCAACCCAGCCCGCAGGCGGCCAGCGAGTCCTCGTACCCGTTGAAGAACGCCGTGGTGCGCTGCTCGACGCTGCCGTGCGAACCCTCGGCGAACCATGGCTGGTCCGGGTCGTCGGCCACGGCCGCCAGCCCGGTGCGGAACTCGTCGAGGTCTCCGTCGTCGAGCGAGAGGTCCCCGGTGCGGACCATGTCGCCGATGTAGGCCCCGGCCATGCAGTCGGCCTGCAACTCCTGCTGGATGGTGTAGTCGTAGCGGACGCCGAGCCGGGTCTGGATCCCGTGGGCGTACTCGTGACCCAGCAGGTAGAACAGGAACGCGTCGCCCACCTGCCGGAACGCGGCGAGTGCCCAGTTCACGTCGTAGGCGATGAAGTCGCCCGCCGAGCAGTAGACCGCGTTGTTGCGGGGCACCGGCTGGCCGCCGCAGGCGACCTCACCCTCCCGCTGGTACGCCCCGACCTGGCGAATCGGCTGGAACCGTTGCCGGGACTGGCTGAACCGCTCGCCCCAGTACCGCTCCGCGAGGCCGACGGCGCCTCGGATGTCGCGTTCGAACTCCTCGACTGTGTCGGTGCCCTCGGGTCCGTCCTGCTCGCCGGAGGCTGCCGGCGGTGACCCGTTCGGCTCCCCCGCGCCCCGCTCGTCCGGATCCACCCCCACACCGCAGGCGAGGACCAGGGCGACCGCGCTGATCAGGGCACCGAGTCGCGGACTGATCCCGATGCGGTGCTGCGCGGACACGGCGACCTCCTCGATAACGGTTCGACCACCGTCGACGGACGGTACTTACCCCACCTTCCGCCGCTCGACGCCTGCCGTCCAAGCGGGCGCGGGCCGGTGAGGGACGTTCCGACGCACCGCCTCCGCGCCGCGGGACCACGGTTACGGCGGGCGCAACCGCACGGGTGCCGGGTCAGGCCGGGACGGCCTGCACGGCGGCGGTGATCGCGGTCGGGTCGACCGTCCCGGTGCCGGGGGGTTTGGGCTTGGCTGGTCCGGCAGGTTGCTCGGGCGTCGGCTCCTGCGCCGGCTCCGGTCCCACGTCCACCGACTGCGTCACACCGGACCGGACGGTCACCTCCCGACCCGCGGTGAGGGCGGCCACCAGCCGGTCCACGTCGTCGGCGGGCAGCCGGAACGAGCCCCGGCACAGGGGCCCCAGCCACAGCGAGACCACCACGATCCCCAACTCGGGGTGGTGGGTGATCCGCATTCCCCGGTCCTCGCCGCGCGCGTCGGCGAAGATCGCTCCCCGGTCGTGTTCCGAACCGATCTCTGCCATGGGTTCAGCATGCCGCATCAGCGGGGTACGCGAGAAGCCCTCCGCCGGCCGCTCGGGTGTGAAGCGGGCCAGAGGGGGTAGCCGCCTCCCGTCTCGCCGCTGACGGGACCAGGTCGGGCGGTTGTTGGGGAGGGCGGGCGGGTGCGGGCGCCGACGGTGGACCAGCGGGCGATGTGTCTGATCGCCACGGTCGCCCTCGGCCTCGGCAGCGTGGTGGCGTTCTGGCTGG
Organism: Plantactinospora sp. GCM10030261; assembly: GCF_042666615.1. Classification (NCBI taxonomy): domain Bacteria; kingdom Bacillati; phylum Actinomycetota; class Actinomycetes; order Micromonosporales; family Micromonosporaceae; genus Plantactinospora; species Plantactinospora sp. GCM10030261. The sequence goes on along the minus strand of NZ_JBHTDD010000031.1, from coordinate 19,320 downwards.
GCGTGTACAGCCTCGGCAACGGGCTCACCTACGCCGGCCGGTTGACCGGAGCGCTCATCGTGGTCGCCGGCGTCACCATGTTGGCCGGCTCGTTCGCCGCGGTCGACCTCTACCGGTCGACGGTCCCCCGGTCCGCCGGCGGGCGCCGGCCGGCGTTCCGCGCCTCCCCGGCGTTGGTGCTGGTGGGCGCGTTGGCGGTGCTGTCACTGGGTCTCACGCTCCTGGTCACCCAGGTCTGGAGCGGCGATCCCGGGCCGGCCGTGGTGCTCTGGATCGTCCTGATCGTGCTGGCGCTGACCGTGCTCACCCTGCTGAGCGCGCGGGTGGAGATACCGGTGCTGAGCCCGCGCAAGTTCGCCGTGGGGCTGTCGGTGACCGCACTGATCGGGGTGGCGAACTTCGCGTACTCGCAGATCTATCTGCCGGCGGCGCAGATGCCGTCGGTGTCCGTCAAGCCGGAGTTCGGCACGCCGTCGCGGGCGCCCGGCCGGCCGGACGTGTCGGTCCCGGTGTCCGTGACCGTGAAGGTGGGGCCGACGGCGCTGGTGCTGCTCGCCGCCACCTACACGGTGCAGGGCACGGTGGCCGAGATCCGGCCGGGTCGGGACGCGGCCCGGTTACGCGCCGACCTGAGCCGGGAACGCGACCCGTCGGCCACCACCGACGTCGCCCGGGAGGAGTTCCTCCAGGCCGGTCACCTGCTCAGACCCGGCACCGAGTTGGCGCCCGGCGACGAGACCCGGTTGACCGAGATCGTGCACCTGAGGGCTCCGGTGGACTACACGTCGGTGCAGCTGTCCGTTCGGCTCTACTACCTGCGCGGCGACCGGGCCAAGCTGGACGGCTACGACCAGGCCGAGACGTCGTTCGACGGCGACGGGGTCCGGCACGTGCGGGACGGCCCCGACTGGGCCAGCGAGCCCGGAGACGACTATGTCCTGTTCAGCGGCGTGCTGACCGAGGGCAACGAGGTGTTCCGGCGGACCCGCAACACCGTGTACGCCTGCTTCTGGTGGGTGCTGCCCCGCGACGGTGACGGCAGGCCCACCGCGCCGAGCACCAACGTGATCCTGTCGTATGTCGATCCGAGCCGGCGCGACACGCAGAACTTCGACGGCGACGACGGCTCCTCCACCATGACGCCGCGCAAGGTGGCCAACCGCTACAGCGCCTGGCAGCAGACGGCCAACGTCGTGTTGCCCACGTCGGACTTCAAGGTGCCGCTGTCCTGACCGGACGATCAACCGCCGTCGGCGGGTGGCATGGTCCGCTCGTACGCGTGGGTCGTCTCGACCGGCCGGAAGCCGAACCGCGCGTTGACCGCCTGCATCGCGGTGTTGCTCTTGGCGGTCCAGGTGTGCAGCCGGTGCCGGTCCCCGCGATGTCGGGCGAGTTGACGCAGGTTCGCCACCTTGAGCGCGGTGCCGAGCCGGTGGCCACGGTGCGCCGCGAAGACGAACGTGTCGTCCTGCAGGACGTTCGCCGGGTCGTCGTGCGGCACGTCAATGATGCTGTACCCGGCCGGCTCGCCGGTGGCGTCGTGCGCTACGGCGACCAGTTCCCGATAGCTCTCCGCCAGCCGGCTGTCCCTGGCGCGGATCCGCTCGACGTCCCAGACCACCTGGTCCCGGGTCAGGTCGCCGGACGGCACGTCGCCGGACATGGCTGTCAGCATCCGGCTGAACCCGGCCAGGTGTTCCTCGGGGCACGGCCCGGCCCACCGGGTCAGCCGGTATTCGCCGGCCCGCTCGGCGGCGGCCTCGGCGAGCCGGTCGAGCAGACCGTCGTCGGCCGGCAGCGGCAGGGCCAGGTGGTCCTCGACGTGCTTGCTGGTGAATCCCAGCCGCTCGGCGAATCGGGTGCCGGGCCAGCTCCGGGTCGTGTGTCCGGCCGGCACGTCGATCTCGCGCTGCGCGACGGTGCGCCGCTCCGCCGCGGCGATCTCGACCGCCCGACCCCACAGCGCCGTGCCGACGCCGCGGCACCGGTGCTCCGGCGGGACGTCGATCTCGATGTCGATCGTGGTCCGGTTCTCGGTGAGCGGGAGGCCGACCAGCAGGGCACCGACCGTGCGTCCGGCGCTGACCGCGGCGACCGCCAGCCAGCGATGATGCGGGCCGTCGCGGCGCAGCCGCCGACGCATGGTCGGCCAGTCCGTCACGAGCGCGGCCGGACGGTCGGCGGTCGCCCCGGCGTGCAGGGCGATGTACCAGTTCCGCAGCGCGTCCTCGTCGTGCGGATCGACATCGTGGATATCGAGCACGCCGGCAGCCTGGCAGCCGGTTCCGCCGCCGGCAACGCATTTCCGCTGGGGCGACCGACGGCGCCGAGGGGTGTTCCGGTCACCGGGCGGTGGTAGCGTCGGCGCACCCGCCAGCGTCCGTCGGGCTGATCGTCCCGTCAGCGGGGAATCGCACCATTCTCGGGGGATTGGAGACGACGTGGACGCCAGCCACGTGGCCGACGACCTGGACGACGTGTTGTTCACCGAGGCGGAGATCCTCGACCGGGTGGCGGCGCTGGCCAGGGCGCTGGAACGCGACCATCCGGGGCGGGACCTCCTGCTGGTCGGGGTGCTCGGCGGCGCCGCGACGCTCACGGTCGACCTCGCCCGGTCGTTCGACAGGCACGTCGAGGTCGGCTGGATGGCGGTGCGGTCGTACGGCTCCGGCACGTCCTCGTCCGGCACGGTCAGCCTGCTCAAGGACCTGGACCTGGAGATCACCGACCGGCATGTGGTGATCGTCGACGACGTGATCGACAGCGGTCTCACCATCGCCTGGCTGGTCAACCACCTGAGGCGGCGGAAACCGGCCTCGCTGGCCGTGTGCGCGCTGCTGCGCAAGCCGGCGGCGCCGTCGTTCGACGGCATCCCCGTGTACGTCGGGTTCGAGGCCGGGTCCGGCATGCTCGTCGGCTACGGGCTGGACTACGCGGGGCGGTACCGAAACCTGCGCTCCGTGGCGGTGCTGGCCCCGCACGTGTACGGCGCCGTGAGCGCCCGGTAGCTCCTACGGTGATCGCGTTACGCTTGCCGGCACCATGAGCGACTACGGACACGATCTGCTCTTCGGCACCTTCCAGACCCCGGCCGCGGCCGACCCGGCGCGAGTCGTCGCGACCGCCCGGCGGGCCGAACGGGCGGACCTCGACCTCGTCACCTTCCAGGACCACCCGTACCAGCCGGCGTTCCTCGACACGTGGACCCTGCTGTCGTACGTGGCGGCGGCGACGCACCGGATCCGGCTCACCGGAAACGTGCTGAACCTGCCGTTGCGCCAGCCGGTCGTGCTGGCCCGCGCCGCCGCGAGTCTGGACCGGCTCAGCGGTGGCCGGGTCGAACTGGGCCTCGGGGCGGGCGCGTTCTGGGACGCCATCGAGGCGTCCGGCGGTCGCCGGCTCTCCCCCGGTCAGGCCGTCGAGGCGCTGGACGAGGCGATCCGGATCATCCGCGAGGTGTGGGCGGCGGACCGGCGCGGCGGAGTCCGGGTGGCCGGCGAGCACTACCGCGTCGCCGGGGCCAAGCGCGGACCGGCCCCCGCGCATGACATCGGCGTCTGGATCGGCGCCTACAAGCCGCGCATGCTGGGCCTGGTCGGGCGGGTCGCCGACGGTTGGCTGCCCAGCCTGTCATACCTGCCGGGCGGCCCGGCCGACCTGCGCGACCTGAACGCGCGGATCGACGACGCCGCGTCCGCCGCCGGCCGCGATCCGACCGCCGTCCGCCGGCTGCTGAACATCTCGGGCGAGTTCACCACCGCCGGCTCCGGTCCGCTCACCGGGCCGCCCGCGCAGTGGGTCGAGGAACTCGCCGGGCTCGCCCTGGAACACGGGATCTCCGGTTTCATCCTGGCCACCGACGACCCGGACACCATCGACCGGTTCGGCGCCGAGGTCGCCCCCGCGGTCCGCGAACTGGTCGCCGCCGACCGCGACCGGTCCGAGCCCGACACCGCCTCCCCCACGGCCGATCCCGGGGTACGCCTCAGCGACCGCCACCCGTGGGACGAGTCCACCCGGCCGCAGGCCCCGCCCGCCCCCGCGGGACACACCTACACCGAAATCGGACGCTCGGCCGGCCAACACCTGATCGACGTACACGACGGGTTGCGGGCGGAGCTGGCCCAGGTCCGCGACCTGCTGGAGCAGGTCGAACAGGGAGCGTTGTCGGCGGGTGAGGCACGCGGTCAGCTCAACCGGCTCGCCCTGCGGTCCAACGACTGGACGCTCGGCGCGTTCTGCGCCCGATACTGCGCGGTCGTCACCCAGCACCACAGCCTGGAGGACGGCGCGATCTTCCCACACCTGCGCCGCACCGAACCCGGCCTGGCACCGGTGCTGGACCGACTCCAGCAGGAACACGTGGTCATCCACGAGGTGATCGAGGAGGTGGACCGTGCGCTGGTCGCCCTCACCCAACGGCCCGGCGACCTGACAGAACTGCGGAAGGCGGTGGACCTGCTCAGCGACACCCTGTTGTCCCACCTGTCGTACGAGGAACGGTCCATCGTGGAACCGCTGAGCCGGCTCGGCTTCTATCCCGGCCAGCTCTGAGCCGGAATGTCACGCCGGTCGTGGCGCGGGCGGCGCAGTGGGCCGGCCGCGCCGCGACTCACGCCGCTCACCGCCCCGGTGGTTCCAGGTCGGCGACCAGACCGTAGTGGTCGCTCGCGACCGCGCCCGGCCGGTCGAAGATCCGCTCACAGCCGGTGATCCGCAGCGTCGGTCCGCCGTGCGTGCCACACCGCACCATGACGTAGTCGATCCGGCGGAACGGCCAGTCCCCGTCGGCGGCGTACGGGTTCTCCGGAACGAAGGTCCGCCCCGGCTCGCCCGGACGGGCGCTGACCCAGGCGTCCCGGTAACAAACGCTCATCCCGTCCAACGCCGCGTGCCCCGTCCAGAACCGCACACTCGCGGCCTCCGGATCCGCGTTCAGATCACCGGCGAGCACGACATGACCGGACCGCTCGGCGGCCAGCTCCGCCACCGTACGGGCGGCGGCCACCGCCTGAAGCTGACGCTCGTGCTCGTGGTCGAGCCACCAGTCCGGCAGATGGTGCACCAGCCACAACGGACCGATCGGGGCCGGCGCGTCGATCTCACTGATCATCGTGGTGCTCGCGGACCCCTCGGTCAGGTGCAGGTTGACCTCCACCGTTCGGCCGATCGGCCAGCGGCTGGCGATGACCGCGCTCATCCTGGCAGCCCCCACCTCCCGCTGGCGGACCAGGTGATAACCGGCTCCGAGGATCTCCCGGGCCTGGTCCCGACCACCGTCGACTACCACCTCCTGGAGGGTCACCAGGTCGGGCGCCAGGTCGGCGAAGCCGGCCGCCAGGACCGTTCGCCGGTATTCCCAGTCCGGTCCCTCACCGAAGATGTTCATCGTCGCAGTCCGCATCTGTCACCTCGATCGCTCGTCAGGCGGGCCGCGCGCCGCTATCGTGGCCCGCCATGGAGATCCGTGCTGTCCGGGAGGAGGAAGTGTCCCACCTGGAGAGCTGGCTCCCCACCGGGCCGACCGGGGACCATGCCCGACGGTTCGCCCGCCAGCAGGAGGGCACGAGTACGTTTCTGGTGGCCTGGCGGGGTGACACCCCGGTCGGATCGGTGGAGGTGTTGTGGGACGGGCCACGCGCACCCGCGGTCCGAGCGCGGTTCCCCGACTGTCCGGAGCTCAACGGTCTGCAGGTGTGGCCGGAACGGCTGCGGTCACAGGGCATCGGCCGAACACTCATCGCATACGCCGAACACCTGGCCCGACGCGGCAGCACCCGGATCGGGCTCGGCGTGGCCGACGGCAACGACCGCGCCACCGTCCTCTACGAACGACTCGGATACCTCGACGCCGGATGCCGGTATCTCGACGAGTACGACCGCGTCGACGACGCGGGGACGCACCATGTGGCTGACCCGTGCCGCTTCCTGATCAAGGGACTCGGACGGCCCTGGTTCAGCCGGCGGCACGTCTCCGGCGACGAACGGATCTGAGGGCGAGTCCGACGGCGAGTGCGCCGACCAGGACGACGCCCGCCACGGTCAGCACGGCGGCCAGGACGACGCTGCCCCCGGGTCGCCCGGCCGCGTTGTCCGCGCCGGCCGGAGGCGTGGGCGCCGCCGTGGGCGGGCTGGGCTCGACTGGGCTGGCCCGCGGGCTAGGCGCGGACGAGGTCGGCTCGGGAGCGCTGACGGGATAACGCAGGATCGTCGGTGTCCTACCTTGTCCGGTGCCTTCCGAGACGGTCAGGATCATCCGGCCGTCCCGGCTGTACGTCACCGCCTCGCCCTGCGGTTCGTCGGGCAGTGGCACGATCCGGGGTGTTCCGCCGGTCAGCGCGGCGACCACGTCGCCGTCGGGGACGTCGAACTCGAACGCGTCCGCGTAGGTGCGCAGCAGCACCCGGCGTCCGTCGGGGGCGGTGGCCGCGCCGGTGATCGACGTGCGGCCCAGGAAGGAGAACGGGTTGCTGGTCGTGGTCGCCGGCAGCCGGACCTGCCCCACCCGGGTCAACGGTGTCGTCGCCCCCGCCCGGGTCAACGGTGCCTGCGGCGCGTACAGCACGCCGGAGAACTTCGTCACGAGAAGCGGCCGACCGTCGCCGGTGAGCAGCATCGCCTCAGCGTCGTGTGGACCATCCGGGTACGCCAGTCGGTACAGCACCGGCCTGTTGGCTCCCGGGGACAGCTTCCACACCGCGACGGTCGACCGGGACCGGTCGTTGTCCCCGATGTCGGCCACCCAGATCGTCCCGTCGGGGCCGAGGGCCAGGTCCTCGGTGTCCAACGGCCGGGACGGATAACCGACGGCCCGGGTGACCGCGCAGGTCGGACCGAGGAAGAAGATCCGCCGGCGGGACTCCTCGTCGGAGCCGTCGTTCACCACGACGTACCCGTCCTTCGTGGCCGCCATCCCGGAGATCTCGACCAGCCGGCCGTCCCGCACCTGGCACACCGGCGCCGGCGACGTGGCCCGCGCCGACGCTGTCCCGCCCGCGAACGCGGCGCCCGGGGCCACGCCGCCCGCGAACGCGGCGTCCGGAGCCGCCGCGAACGCACCCGGGGCCGCCGCGACCGCATCCGAGGCCGCCGCCATGGCGCCGCCCGTCATGCCCAGACCCGGGGCCGCCGTCACGACGAGGGTGATGGCCAGCGCGGCCAGCCTCCCCCGCCGGGGCATCCACCCGGCGCCGTCGCGCATCGCCCCCACCCCCCGTCCCGACGGCACGAGACCCCGAGCGTACGCGGCGACCCCGTCGAGCGGAGGCCGGTTGACCGCTCCGCGGGACCGCCCTCGCCGGGAACCCGCCGCCAGGTGAACGCGTTCACCCTCCGGAGGGACGCCCACGCGGGCGGAGCCGAACAGCATGGTGACGAGCCGTCCGATGGGAGGAGCAGCCATGCCAGCGTCGACCCCCGGTTGGCCTGCCACCACCGCCCACCTGACGCCACGCTGGGCGAGGTGGGCGGCGTACACGGTGACCCTGCTGACGGTGCCGTCGGGGCTGTGGCGCATCGCCCTCGGCGTCGGTATCCCGGTCGGCTTCAGCGGTGAACTGGCCCGGCTCTACGCCGCGCCGGGCTGGATCACCCCGTACGTCCTCGGTCTGACCGTGTTGGCGGAGGCCGCCGCCCTGCTCACCCTCGGCCTGGTGCGGCCGTGGGGCGAGGTGCTGCCCCGTCGGCTGCCGTGGGTCGGCGGCCGGCGGGTGCCCACCTGGCTCGCGGTCACCCTGGCGACCCTGGGGGTCGTCGCCCTGACCGCGATCGCCGTGCCGACGGTCGCGTTGTGGTACGGCCCGCAGAACAACGGCGACCCGGACGCACCGCACGGGCTGGCCGGCTTCCTGATGACCGCCGCCTACGCCCCGCAACTCGCCTGGCCGCCGCTGCTCGCCATGGTCACGGTGGCCTACTACCTGCGCCGCCGGACAGCGGCCCGCCGACCAGCCGTGGCTGATCAGGCCGCCTCGCGGTGACCGGTGCAGGCCCGCCGCACCGCGTCCGCGAACCGGTCCCGGCCGAGCCCGTGGTAGAGGTCGCGGGCGTCGTGTCCGGGCGCCGGCATCAGGACGTGCCGGGCGAGACCGGCCGACCGCAACCGGGCGAGACAGGCGAGACCGGCCGGGTCGTGGTCCGGGATCACCACCAGGGACGGGTGGCCGGCGAGGACCCGGGCGAGCCGATCGACGTTGACCGAGGCGGCGCCACCGGCCCACGTGGTGGCGTACCAGCCGCGCAGGGCGTCCACGCTGGACTCCGACTCGACAAGCAGCACCGGCTCGCCAGCGGCGAGAGCCATCCGCACCTCGGACTCGCGGTACAGCGGCAACTGGGCGATGGCGATGCCGTGCAGGCCGGGCCGTCGACCGCCGGCGGGCAGGACGGTCTCCCAGATCAACTCCTTGTACGGGCCGTGGCGCCACCGTTCGAGCACCGCGGGACCGTAGTCGTGGACCGCGTCCAACCGGAACCCACGGCTGGCCGGTGACCCCGCCCGACGGCTCCGGATCGGCGGGAAGTCGAGGCGCAGGCCGACCATCGCCGCGTACCGGTCGGGAGAGACCGGCGGCGGGGCGCGGAGCCGGTCGCGGGAGCACCGCAAGGCGGTCAGGATGTCGGCCGTGGTGCAGCCGGCGAAGCACTTGAGACTCAGGCTTCCGTCGGGGAAACCGCGCACCGACAGCGACGGGATCTCGTCCCGGTGCGCGGGGCACTGACGCACCGTACCCCCGGCCGGTCCACTGCCCACCACGTCGAGCAGGCCGGTCATCCAGGTGTAGGCGGTCATCGCCGATCACCCCGCAACGCTTCACGCATCGCCGCTGATGGATGATTCTCGCAGCACCGGCCGTCGCCGTACAGTGCGGCGGCGACCGGCTGGCCGGTCGCCGGCTACTCCCGGCAGGAGGGGTCGTTGGGGACGACCGCGATGGCGGCGTACGGGCTGTCACCGTGGTACGCCACGTACAGCCGGTTGCCGTGATCGCACTTGGTCGACGCGTTGGAGAAGCCGTCCGGGAACGTGATCACATCGGCGGGGGTGCTGTTCGTGGTGTTGGACCGGGGCGCGTCGTTGAACGGCTCCGTGATCTTCGAACAGCCGGCGACGATAAGCGTGACCGCGATGGCGAGGCTGACGGCGAGACCCTTTCGGGTGACGGTGATGGTCATGCCGGTTCTCCTTCGGGACGGTTGACGGCGTGCCCGACGGTAGTAGGACCGGTCGAACGCTCAGTGATGATCCGCTCGGGGGTGCGGGGTGTCGCGCGGTGAAACCCACTTCTCCCGACGGCCTCCCGCACCCCGAGTCGATCATGTGTCAGGGCTGGCCCGCTGGCTGGTCCCGGCTGGTTCCCGGGGCTGTCCCACGGGCGGTCCGGGCTGGTCCAGCGCTGGAGCCGGACCGGCGCGGCGGACCCCGTTCACCGGGCGGCGCCACGTACTGTGACCGCCGTCGCATTGTGTCCGATCCGTACCTGAAAGTCGTTAACGGGGGTTGCCACCCACGGCGCGGCCGGCGGGCCCCAACCTGCTCTGGCACGTAGGCTGGCGGACGTGAGTGAGTTCGACGGACTGCCCGTGCTCCGGTCCCCCGTGGCCATCGCCGCCTTCGAGGGGTGGAACGACGCCGCCGACGCCTCCACCGCCGCCGTCGAACACCTGGAGCAGGTGTGGCAGGCCCGGCGGATCACCGAACTGGACCCGGAGGAGTTCTACGACTTCCAGGTGAGCCGGCCGGTGATCACCATGTCCGACGGGGAGACCCGCCGGATCGAGTGGCCGACCACGCGATTCATGGTGGCCAGCCCGCCCGGGGTCGAACGGGATGTGGTGCTGATCCGTGGCATCGAGCCGAGCATGCGCTGGCGCACCTTCTGCGAGCAGGTGCTCGAGCTGTGCCACAGCTTGGAGATCGACCGCATCGTGTTGCTCGGCGCGCTGCTCGCCGACGTGCCGTTCACCCGCCCCCTGCCGATCAGCGGCAGCGCCTCCGACCGGGACGCCGCGGAGCGATACCAGCTGACCCCCACCCGGTACGACGGCCCGACCGGCATCGTCGGCGTGCTACACGACGCCAGCGCCAAGGCCGAGGTGGACGCCCTGTCGTTCTGGGTGCACGTGCCGCACTACGCCAACAACCCGCCCTGCCCCAAGGCCACCCAGGCGCTCCTGCACCGGGTGGAGGAGGTGCTCGACCTGCCGGTGCCGATGGCCGACCTGGCCGAGGAGGCCGCCGAGTGGGAGCAGCGGGTGCGTGCCGCGGCCGAGCAGGACGCCGAACTCGGTGAGTACGTGCGGGAGCTGGAAGAACGCGTCGGTGACGCGGGCATCCAGCCGATCACCGGTGACGAGATCGCCCAGGAGTTCGAGAAGTACCTGCGGCGGCGTGGCGGCTCCGCCGGCCCCACGGCCGGCTCCTGGTAAGCCGGCGGCTCAGCCGGTCGGGGCCGGCTCGGCGGCCTTCCACTCCGGCTTGACGGCCATCATCTGCGCGGTCTTGGCGGGGTCGGTGTCGACCAGGTCGCCGAGAACGTCGTCGATCCGGGCCAGCGCCTCATCGGGCAGCCGTACGCCGGCCGCGCGGACGTTCTCCGTCACCTGCTCGGGCCGGGACGCGCCGATCAACGCCGAGCTGACCCCCGGGCGGTTCAGCGTCCACGCGATCGCCAGTTGGGCCATCGACAGGCCGGCCGCCTCGGCCACCGGGCGCAGCTCACTCACCCGGTGCAGCAGCTCGTCGCCGAGCACCCGCCGGATGAACATCGGGGATCGACCGTCGCGGGCGGCCCGGGAGTCGGCCGGCGGTCGTTGTCCCGGCAGGTACTTGCCGGTCAGTACGCCCTGCGCCAACGGCTGGAAGGCGATCTGGCCGATCCCCTCGGCCACGCAGAGCGGCACCACCTCGGGTTCGACCACTCGCCAGAGCATGTTGTACTGCGGCTGGTTGGCCACGATGCGAGAGCGCAGTCCGAGTTCGTCGGCGAGATCCAGCGCCTTCCGCAACTGTGCGGCGGTCCACTCCGACACGCCCAGGTACAACACCTTGCCCTGGCGTACCAGGTCGTCGAAGGCGATGAGCGTTTCCTCCAACGGGGTGTTCCCGTCGAAGCGGTGTGCCTGGTAAAGGTCGACATAGTCGGTGTCGAGTCGACGCAGCGAGGCGTGGCAGGACTCCATGATGTGCTTGCGGGACAGGCCGCGGTCGTTGGGTCCGGTTCCGATCGGCAGGCACACCTTGGTCGCGATCTCCACCGACTCCCGCCGTACCCCGCGCAGGGCTTCGCCGAGCAGTTCCTCGGCGGCCCCCATTGCGTAGACGTCTGCGGTGTCGAATGTGGTGATGCCGGCGTCGACCGCCGCCCGGACGCAGGCCAGGGCCGCTTCCCGGGCGACCGACTCGCCATGGGTGAGCCAGTTTCCGTACGTGATCTCGCTGATCATGAGGCCGCTACGGCCAAGTTGGCGATGCTCCATGAAGATCCATTTTACGGCGTGTCGGTACGGGACACGCCACCCTCCGTAGGGCATCCTAGGAACCTAGCTGTTATGGGTGGGAGGACGCATGCAGATCAATCCCGGGGCCGCCGAGTTCCCGCATCGGCAGATCGCCGCTCAACTGCGGGCCCGGATCAGGCAGGGCGACTGGGCCGCTGGTGAACGGCTCCCGTCCATCCCGGCCATCGCCGAGATGTTCGGGGTGGCGAAGCAGACCGTCCAGCGCGCCATCGACCAGTTGCGGGTCGAGGGCGTGCTGATCACCAAACCCGGCTCCGGTACGTACGTCCGGGGCACCCGGCGCCGGCTGAACCGGCTGTCCCGCGGCCGGTACGGCGGCTTCCGCGGCTACCACGCCGACCTCGCGGCCCGGTACCGGCAGCAGTTGACCGAGGTCGGCCGGGCGCCCGCGCCACCGGAGGTGGCCGACGCGTTCGGCGTGTCCGACGGCACCGAACTGCTGGTCCGCCGGCACCTGGTCCGCACCGAGGACGCCCCCGTGGAGATCGGGGCCGCCTGGTTCCGGGTCACCGACGCGGCGGGCACCTCCCTGGAGCGGGCCGAGGCGTTCGGCCGCCCGCTCTACCAGGAGGCCGAGGAGGAGATCGGCCGGCGGTACGTCTCCGCCTCCGACCAGATCAGCGCCCGGCAGCCCAGCCGGGAGGAGGCCGAACTGCTCCAGATCCGGCCGGACACCCCGGTGCTGCACCTGCTGCACGTGGCCCGAGATCAGGCCGGCAAGCCGATCGAGGTGTCCCAGGCCACCTGGCCCGGTCCGATGACGACGCTCACCGAGGAATACCGGATCCCCGCGCCGGCCCCCGAGGCCGACCCCGACCCCGGTCTGGTGCTCGGCTGACCGTGCCGCAGGTGGGCCTGGACGTCGTTGGACACGGCCGTAAGTCGGCTCGGCAGGCTGACCCCACCTCCCGGCGGATTCTCTCGTACGCCAGGCCGGCGGTGATCCCGTCACGGGTCATGATCGCGCTCATGCGGGCGACCCGCGGCGGGACGCGTGGTGCGACGCCCGGGGCGCGCGGCGCGCGGCGGGTCAGAGCCGGATGCCGAGCAGCGCGTCGACGGTCCGCGCCATCAGCGCCGGCGCCTCGGCGTCGGTCCCCGAGCCGGCGAGTGTGGCGTCCGCCCAGCCGTCCACCAACTCCAGCACCCCGGGGGTGTCCAGATCGTCGGCGAGCCGGCCGCGTACCCGGGCCAGCAGTTCGACGGCGGACGGCCCGGCGGGGGCCGCGGCCGCCGCCCGCCACCGACCCAACCGGGCCGTCGCGGTGGCGAGCACCGCGTCGGTCCACGACCGGTCGGACCGGTAGTGGCCGGCGAGCAGCCCCAGCCGGACGGCCATCGAGTCCACCTTGTCCGCGCGCAGCCGGGAGACGAAGACCAGGTTGCCCTTGGACTTCGACATCTTCTCGCCGTCCAGTCCGATCATCCCGGCGTGCACGTAGTGCCGAGCGAACGGCGTCACCCCGGTCAGCCGCTCGGCGTGCGCGGCCGAGCATTCGTGGTGCGGGAATAGCAGGTCGTTCCCGCCGCCCTGCACGTCGATGGTGGGACCGAGCAGGTTGAGGGCGATCGCGGCGCACTCGATGTGCCAACCCGGCCGACCGGGTCCCAGGTCGCCGCCGGGCCAGGACGGCTCGTCCGCCCGGGCACCGCGCCAGAGCAGCGGGTCCAGCGGGTCGCGCTTGCCGGCCCGCTCGGGGTCACCGCCCCGCTCGGCGGAGAAGGCAAGCATCTGCTCGCGGGACAGGTTGGACTCGTGACCGAATCGGGGCGCGGCCGCCACGTCGAAGTAGACATCCCCGGTGCCGTCCTCAACCCGGTACGCGGCACCGTCCTTGAGCAGCACCTGCACCTTCTCGGCGATGTCCGGGATCGACTCGACCGCGCCGACGTAGTGCGCCGGCGGCATGATCCGCAGCGCCTCCATGTCCTCCCGGAACAGGGCCGTCTCCCGCATGGCGAGCACCACCCAGTCCTCGCCGTCGCGCTGGGCCCGCTCCAGGAGGGGATCGTCGATGTCGGTGACGTTCTGCACGTACAGCACCGGGTGGCCGTTGTCCCGCCACACCCGCTGCACCAGGTCGAAGGTGATCATGGTGGCAGCGTGTCCAAGGTGGGTCGCGTCGTACGGGGTGATCCCGCAGACGTACATCGTCGCCGCTCCCGCCGGAGTTGCCGGATGGACGGCGCGGCGCGCCGAGTCGAACAACGCCAACGGCTGGCCGGACCCCGGCAGCCCGGGCACCTCGTGCCCCGCCCAAGATTCCATGCCTGTCAGCCTAGCGAGCGCTCAGGGACCCTCCGGGGTGCCGACCGCGAAGTGATCGGCGCGACAAATCTGGCGCGAACCCAGGGCCGCGAAGCCCGGCGCGGCACACCGCGACACGCCGTGCGCGTCAGACGGGCGGCCAGGGCACCGCCGGCCAGTCCTCGGACGGCAGCGGGAAACGGTCGCCGGCCAGCAGCCGGTCCACCCGGCCGGACAGTGCGGTCAGCTCGGCCAGCGTCAGATGCTCAGCCAGTTCGTCGCCCAGCTCGCCGGGCAGTGCCGCCGCGAGACCGGTCAGCATCTCCACCGCGTCCGGCGGCAGCGGACGCCGGGCCCAACCCCACAGCACGGTACGCAGCTTGTCCTCGACGTGGAAGCTGACCCCGTGGTCCACCCCGTAGATCCGGTCGTCCGGGCCGACCAGCACGTGACCGCCCTTGCGGTCGGCGTTGTTGATCACCGCGTCCAGCACCGCCAACCGGGCCAGCCGCGGATCGTCGGCGTGCGCCAGCGCGTACGGCGTACCGTCCTCGTCTCGTGCCGAGGCGACCCGGAACCACCGGGGCGGCAGGCTGGCGGCGGGCACGAAGCCGACAAGCGGCTCGGCGTCGTCCGGCTCCTCGATCCAGAGCTGGCACGCTCCCGGACCGAGCGGCCCGTCCCGCAGCACGGTGGGCGGCACCAGGTCCCAGCCGGTCGCCCGGGACACCAGGTAGGCGCTCACCTCCCGGCCGGCGAGGGTGCCGTCCGGGAAGTCCCACAGCGGTCGCTCCCCCGCCACCGGCTTGTAGACGCAGCGCGCGGTGAGCCCGTCCAGGGTCAGGATGCCCCGCAGGGTGGTGTTGGAGGCGTCGACCAGCCGACCTTCGATCTCGAAGGCACCGTTGCGGAGCAGTCGTAACGCGGTCTCCTCGTCAAGCACCGGCCGCAGGTCCGACGTTGTCACCGGTGGTAGCCGTTGTGCCGCGGGCAGAGGTGGCCCGCGGGGTCCAACGGCTGACCGCACAGCGGGCACGGTGGTCGGCCGGCGGCCACCACCCGACGGGCCCGGTCGATGAACTCGCGCGCCGCCTGTGGTGTCAGCCGTACCCGGAGGCGGTCGAGGTCGTCGTCCGGTTCCTCGACGACGACCTCCTCGGCAACCGCCTCCACCTCGGTCTCGGCCCCGGCCAGCTCGATCTCGGCCTCCGCCTCGCCGGCGGCGATCGCCTCGATCACCACGGTCGCCGTGTCGACGTCGAAGGCCAGGCCGAGCGTGCCGACCCGGAACTCCTCGTCGACCGGGGTGTCCAGCGGCTCGTTGTCGTTCGTCGCGGTGGGCGGTTCGGGGAGTTGCACACCGAACCGTCGGTTCGCCTCGGTGAGCAGTTCCTCCAGCTTCTCGGCCAGCAGGGAAACCTGGACCTTCTCCAGGGCCACGCTGACCACGCGGCCACCGCCGCGGGCCTGCAGGAAGAACGTCCGTTCCCCCGGCGGACCCACGGTCCCAGCGACGAACCGCTCAGGCGGTTCGAAGGCGTGTACCTGGTGGGTCATGCGTCAAACCCTATCCGGAGCGCCGCGCGACCGCGCGACGCACCTCGGGGATCGGTCGACCGGTTCACCGGTCGGCGCCCGGCTCCGCGCTGCCGCCGCCCCCGCCGACCGGCGCGTCCGAGTCGGTGACCCGGGACCGCCGCCGCCGGGTCTTCTTCGGTACGACGAGATTGCCCAGGTCACCGCCGGTGTCGTTGAGCCGGAGCAGGAACGGTCGGGTGGTGGTGTAGCGGATCGCGGTCACCGATGCGGGGTCGGCGGTGATCCGCTGGAACAGGTCGAGGTGCATGCCCAGGGCGTCCGCGACGATGGCCTTGATCACGTCTCCGTGGCTGCACGCCAACCAGATCGCCTCGGGCCCGTGTTCGGCGGTCAGCTTGGCGTCCCAGGCCCGGACCGCCCCGACCGCCCGGGTCGCCATCGCCGCCATCGCCTCGCCACCGGGGAAGACCGCGGCGCTCGGGTGCTGCTGCACCACCGGCCAGAGTGGATCCTTCGCCAGGGTCTTGAGCGGCTGCCCCTCCCATGCGCCGTACCCGCACTCGACGAGACCGTCCTCCTCGATCGGGGTCGCCGCCGGCAGGGCCAGCGCCAGGGTCTGCCGGCACCGCACCAGCGGGCTGGTCACCACGGCCGCCAGCGGCAGGCCCGCGAGCCGGGCGCCGACGGCGAGGGCCTGGGTCCGGCCGGTGTCGTCGAGTTCGACCGGTTGCCGTCCGGCGAGGCCGCCGTCGGCGTTGGCGGTCGTTCGGCCGTGTCGCAGAAGCAGGAGGGTCGCCACGGTCACCAGCCTACGCGGACCATCCCTCCCGCGATCTTGCACTTCGGGTGGTTGTTACGTGCCTTCCATCCGTGTTTCGCGACACCGAAAATGCAAGATCACGCAGGATCGGGCGCTCCCATCACGTCGCGCAGGTAGGCCTGCGCGGAGTCGGTGGGTAGCGGCCGCGGGGCGAAGAACCGGCCGGTGCGGCGCAGGTCGACCACCCGGTCGGTGCGGAACACCCGCCAGTCGGCGCGGTCGCGGTCCCAGCCGAACAGGTACCAGCGCAGGCGGCGCAGCACCTGACGGTACGGCTCGACCTCGCGGCGACCGGTGACACCGCGCACCGTGCGGTAGTCGAACGTGACGATCTCGTGCCGCTGACTCGCCGTGGCGAGTTCGGTGAGCACCCGCGGCTCCGCGGGCGCTCCCACCTGCGGGGCGGCCTCCAGCGTGCCCCGCAGCGCGCGGACCTTGGGCCGCAACGCCGGGGGCAGCAGCTGATCGATCTTGTCGTACGCGGTGCGCGCGGCGATGTCCAGCCCGGCGGGTCCGTCCGGCGCCGTGGTCGCCGCCAGGGCAGCCAGCCCGACCAACGTCGCGACCGCCTCGTCGTCGTCGAGCAGCAACGGCGGAAGCCGGCTACCGGCCGACAGCCGGTAGTAACCGCCGGGCCCCGGCTGGGTGGTCACCGGGTAGCCGTACGACCGCAGCCGCTCGACGTCGCGGCGCAGCGTCCGCGGGCTCACGTCGAGCCGGCGGGCCAGTTCGTCGCCGGGGAAACTCCGGCCGCTCTGGAGGACCGCCAGGAGGGCGAGCATGCGCCGGGTGACATCGGCCATGCCGCCCATTCTCCAGCAGACGCGGTCAGAATCCGACCACATCTGATCCTAGTGTCGACCACATGGCACCCGAACGAGTCACCGCGTCGATGCCCAGCGAGCGCCCGGCGGCCCACCGGCTGATCCGGATCCGGGGCGCCCGGACCAACAACCTCGACGGGGTGGACATCGAGCTGCCCCGCGGCGCCCTCGTGGTGTTCGTCGGGGTGTCCGGGTCCGGCAAGTCGTCGCTGGTGT
Source organism: Plantactinospora sp. GCM10030261 (assembly GCF_042666615.1). Lineage (NCBI taxonomy): Bacteria > Bacillati > Actinomycetota > Actinomycetes > Micromonosporales > Micromonosporaceae > Plantactinospora > Plantactinospora sp. GCM10030261. The sequence continues at coordinate 2,153 of NZ_JBHTDD010000031.1, read as the reverse complement.
TCGACACCGTCGCGGCCGAGGCGGGGCACCAGTTGACCGAGACCTACCCCCCGTTCCTGCGCAACCGACTGCCCCGGTGGCGCCGGCCGGAGGTGGACCACATCAGCGGGCTCTCCCCGGTCGTGGTGGTCGACCAGCGCCGGATCGGGGGCAACGCGCGGTCGACGGTCGGAACCATCACCGACACGTACGCCTACCTGCGGTTACTGTTCTCCCGGCTGAGTGAGCCGCACGTCGGCGAGGCCAACCACTTCTCGTTCAACGATCCGGCCGGCATGTGCCCCACCTGCTCGGGCCTGGGTGAGACGCTGGTGAGCGCGGTCGACCGCTTCCTCGACCTGGACCGGTCACTGGCCGACGGGGCGATCCTGCTGCCCGGCTTCGGCGCGGGCCGCTACTGGTACGGGAAGTACGCCGACATCGGCTCCTTCGACGCCGACACGCCGTTGCGGGAGTGGTCCGAGGACGAACGCCGGGCGCTGCTGTACGGCGGCGCGGCCGCGGCCCGGCTCGGCACGCGACCACCGAAGGACTACGAAGGCATCGTCGAGCGGTTCGAACGGATCCACCTGCGCACGTCGGACAACCTCTCGGAACGCAAGCAGCAGGCGCTGGACCGGTTCACCCGGTCCGCGGCGTGCCCCGACTGCCACGGCGACCGGCTCAACGAGGCGGCCCGGACGGCCACCGTCGACGGGCACACCATCGGCGAACTGACCCGAATGGAGATCAGCGATCTGGCCGACCTGATCGCCGGGGTCCGGTCCGCGGCCGTCGCGCCCGTCCTGTCGGGCCTGCGCGACCGGCTGGACGCCCTGACCCGGATCGGCCTGGGCTACCTCAGCCTGAGCCGGGCCACGACGACCCTGTCCGGCGGCGAGTCGCAACGCGTCAAGACCGTCCGGCACCTGGGCAGCAGCCTCACCGAGATGCTGTACGTCTTCGACGAGCCCACCGTCGGCCTGCATCCGACCGACGTCACCGCGATGATCGACATGCTGCGCCGGCTGCGCGACGACGGCAACACCGTACTCGTGGTCGAGCACGACCCCGACGTGATGCGGGCCGCCGACCAGATCGTCGAACTCGGACCCAGTGCCGGTGGCGCCGGCGGCCGACTCGTATTCCGGGGCACCTGGGACGACCTCCGGCGGGCCGACACGCCCACCGGCCGGGCCCTGCGCCGGACCCGGTCCCGCCCCGCCGGGAGCCGGCGCCGCCCCACCGGCTCGCGGACCGTGGCCGGGGCGACCAGGAACAACCTGCGGGACGTGCGGGTCGACATCCCCACCGGCGTACTCACCGTCCTGACCGGCGTCGCCGGGTCGGGCAAGTCCAGCCTGGCCGCCGAGATCGTGGACCGGCACCACGCCACCATCATCGACCAGCGGCCGGTCGGTACCGGCCGGCGGTCCACCCCGATGACCTACGCCGGCATCGCCGCCGCCGTCCGGCGGATCTTCGCCGACGCGCACGAGGTGAGCGCGAAGCTGTTCAGCGCCAACTCCGCGGGCGGCTGCCCCGAGTGCGGCGGGCTCGGGGTCATCCGCACCGATCTCGCCTTCCTGGACACCCAGGAGGTCACCTGCGCCGCCTGTGGCGGGCGGCGGTTCCGGCCCGAGGTGCTCGGCTACCGGGTCGCCGGGCTCAGCATCGCCGATGTCGACGACCTCACCATCGACGAGGCCATGGCCTGGCGGGACGACAAGGTCATCCACCGCGCGCTCCGCCAGCTCAGCGCCGTCGGTCTCGGCTATCTCCGGCTCGGCCAGCCGTTCAGCACGCTGTCCGGTGGCGAAGGCCAACGCGTCAAGATCGCCAAGGAACTCGCCGAGGGCACCCCCGGCGACCTGTACGTCCTCGACGAGCCCACCACGGGCCTGCACCTGACCGACATCGACGTGCTGCTCGGGGCGCTGGACGAGCTCATCGGGGCCGGCCGGAGCGTCGTCGTCGTCGAGCACAACCTCGATGTGATCCGGCGCGCCGACCACGTCGTGGACCTCGGCCCGGGTCCGGGCCGGCACGGCGGCCGGATCGTCTTCGAGGGCACCCCGGAGGAACTCGCCCGGCACCCGGACTCACGGACCGGCGCCATCCTACGGTCCACCGACTGACCCCACCCCCACCCCACCCCACGCCCCACCCCACCC
>NZ_JBHTDD010000030.1:0-76776 GCF_042666615.1 Plantactinospora sp. GCM10030261 | reverse complement strand
CCAACGCGTGATCAGCCGGCTCGGCCGCAGCGCTGCCGCCCGGCGGCTCGACCTGCGTGTGACTGTCCCGGCGGGCGCCAGCGGCGTGCTGATGTGCCCGCGCGATCGTGGAGTCCACACTCACGTCCCAGGTGATCAACCCGAGCGCGTCGGCCCTACCCTGCAAACCGGCCAGGATCCGCGCCCACACCCCGGCCCGCTGCCAGCGCCGGTACAGCCCGTACACCGTCCGCCAGTGCCCGTAGCAGTCCGGCACATCCCGCCACGGCGCACCCGTACGCACCCGCCACCTGATCCCGTCAATGAGCTGCCGCTTGCTCCACTTCGGCGGCCGGCCTGCCTTCTTCGGTCGAGGCAGCAGCGGCTCCAGCACCGCCCACTGCGCGTCAGTCAGGTCGAACCGCCTCGTCACCGCTACGCTGGCCACGAGGTCTCCGTGCAGATGGTTGTCTTGGTCGATAACCCATCTACCGGAGACCTCGCCGTATACCGATCACCGACACGCCCGACCAGTCAACCCGACCCGTCACCCGACTACTTTTGACACACGGCCTAGAAGCGGCTGGACCGGCTCCGAACAGGAAGGGCCGGACTGGCGGTCACTATCCGGGGCCGGCGCCAGGTCGGCAAATCGCGCCTCATCCAGGAGTTCTGCGACCACGCCGAAGTGCCTTACCTCTTCTACACCGCAACCAAGGGCGCATCCTCCACCGAGGCGATCCCGACCTTTCTGGCTGAGTTGCGCGACTCACCGCTGCCGGCGAACCCTGATTTGGTCCCGGCATCTGCGGGAGGTTGGCCAGACGCCTTCCGGTCGCTGGCCTCTGTCCTTCCCGACGGTCCGTCCATCATCGTGCTCGACGAGGTGCCATGGCTTGCCGAGCAGGATGCGATTTTCGACGGTGCGTTGCAGACGGCTTGGGGCGCGGCCGCGCCGTTGAACCGCTTATCCGAGAGTCCTTGGAACTAGCCGCGATCGACGGAAGCTTGCCCTGGTCAGACGTGCAGGCGGTTGGAGGTTGGTGGAACCGCCAGTTCAATCCGGAGATCGACATCATTGGCGCGGATCGGGCACCGGTGGCGCAGACCGTCTACTTCGCAGGTTCCGTCAAATGGCTCAGCAGCCCTTTCGACGCGCGCGACCTCGCCGACCTGACTGCGGGCGCGACCAAGGTGCCCGGCTTCGACCACGGCCGTTGCGGGCTTGTGCTCGTCTCCCTCAGCGGCTTGTCGCCACAGGTCGACTCGACGAAAGTGGATGTGGTGTGGGGTCCTTCGGAAGTCCTGTCGGCCTGGCGGGGGTAGCCGTACGGACGGCGGCAGCCCCACGTCGTATCGTTCACCAGGCCCCTGCTCGCAAGGCACGCTATCGGCCACACCGAATGGGCCATGCGTGCGGTGGCCGGCCAGGGACGCGACCCCACCACCCTCATCCACGTGGCCGCCACCGTCGCCAACTTCGTTCGCGGTACGGCGGTCAACCTGCAACCAGAGGCCGAGGCCGAGCAGGACACTGGCCTGACCGACGACGAATGGCTACGTGTCCAGAGCGAGGCGCTTGCCGCCGCGCTGGTCGGGGGGTCCTTTCCGATCCTGGCCGGCATCTCCGCCGGTGACGAGGTTGATCTCACCCTGGACAGCCTGTTCGAGTTCGGGCTGCAACGCATGCTCGACGGCATCGCGCCGCTGTGCGTTCGGCCGGAACCGGGCAGCCGGCGGTAGACCTTGACGCTGCCGGTTGGGGTGGGACTGTCGCGATTCACCGTGGCACATCGACCTGCGGTGACTTCGCGGGGCCGCGTTCGGCCAGGGGATAGAGCAGCGCGACGCCGATCATGAAGATCACCACGATGCCGAGTGCCCAGCGGAGCGACAGCGCCTGTGCGGCCAGGCCGATCAACGCCGGGCCGGTCAGCAGTCCGAAGTAGCCCAGGGTCGCCACGCGCGCGATGGCCCGGCCCATCACCTGCGGCGACTCGTTTCCCGCCGCTCGGAACAACTGCGGGGTGATGCAGGACAGGCCCACTCCGAACAGGCCGAGTCCCAGGACGGCAGCCAGCCAGTGCTGGGCGAACAGGCCCAGGGTCAGGCCGCTCGCGGAGAACAGCGCGCACAACTGGACCAGCCGTACCGGTCCGAGGCGCGTCACGAGGGCGTCCCCGGCGAGCCGGGTGGTGGCCATGGCCACGGAGAAGACCAGGAATCCGGCGGCGGCTGCTTCGGCCGGTGCCAGCAGTTCGTTACGTAGGTAGACGGCACTCCAGTCGGCGATCACCCCTTCGGCCATGAGGCAGGCGAAACAGCACATGCCGAGGATCAGCACCCGGATGCCCAACGGCGCCGGGCGACGTCCTCGGCCGGTCTCCTCGGGTCGCTTGTCCTGCGGGCTTCCGGGCAGCAGGTTTCGTCCGGTGAGCAGCGACAGCAGGGTCAACGTCGCACCGACGACGACGAAGGCGGCAGCCGGGGTGAAGTCCAGGCGGATGGCGAGGCCGCCGAGGGCGGCGCCGAGCAGACCTCCGGCGCTGTAGGTGGCGTGGAACGAGGCGATGATCGGGCGACCGTAGCGGTGCTCCACAAGTACCGCCTGGGCGTTCATGGCGACGTTGAAGACGCCTCCGGCGAGGCCGAAGACGAGCAGTGCCGCCATCAGGGTGCCGATGTTGGGCGCGATGCCGGGGCCGATCGGGCCCAGGGCGACCAGGACCGTGGCGATCCTCCCGACCGTGCGGCTGCCGTGCCGGTCCACGATGCGGCCCACCCACAGCAGTCCGAGTACGGTCCCGGCGGCCGCGACGAACAGTGCCGCGCCCAGCGCGCCGTCGCTGAGGTCCAGCCGGTGCTTGACGTCCGGGATCCGGGCGTACCAGGAGGCCCAGGCCACCCCGTTGACGAAGAAGAAGGCGGAGACCGCTATCCGGGCCGGGGTGGGAGGCGCGGCGGCTAATTCCGGTGTGGACAGTGGACTCGCTCCTCAGGACGTTGCCCACGGCATGGGCTCGATGGGGTCGAACGTTGAGCGGATGGCGGTGCGGGCCGGACCGGTGGCTGACGCGGTGATGGCCAGCACGATTTCGAGGACGTGGAGGGCGTGTCGCGCGTCCATGTGCCTGCTGGGCGAACCGGCGGCCTGTGCCGCGACCTCGGCGACACCACGGGCGAAGTCCATGTCGTGGGTGTCGTAGTAGCGGTGCCGCTCGGCGTCGACGCGTACCGGTGGGTAGATCTGTGGTTCGGTGAGGTAGTCGTGCGAGCCGTCAGTGGCTGTCCGATGTGGACGAAAGAACACCGGCGCGTGGTAATCCCAGCTTCGGTCGATCGAGAGGACGCCGGCGTCGCCGACGATCTGCAGCGTGTGGTTTTGTGGGGCGACGGTGCCGCAGGTGAGTCGCGCGATGACCCCGGAGTGGAAGGCGATGGTGGCGCAGGCGAAGTCGGCGGCGGGTGTTCGTTCGGGTGGCACCGGCCGGTCCGGGACGATGAGGTGTGCCGAGGCGGTGACCTCGCGAGCCGGCCCGAAGAAGGCGGTGAGCCAGGTCAGGTAGTACGCGGCGTGTTCCAGCACCGGTCCGTTGAGGAATTCGTCCTGGTACGGCCACGGTGTCCCGGCGACCGAGGTCCAGTCGTGGTAGGGCATCCGGTGGATCGCTCCGTCGTCGATCTCGGCGTACACCAGCCGGGGGTTGCCGATGGTGTGTGACCGTAGCGCCGCCCAGAGCGTCTGCGCGGTTTCACCGAGCAGTGAGCACGGTGCCGAGCCGAGGATCAGCCCGTGGCGGTCGGCGAGTGTCACCAGTTCTTCCGCCTCCGCCAGGGTTGTGGCGAACGGCTTTTCCGAGTAGACATGCCGGCCGGCGGCCAGGCTGCGTCGGGAGACGTCGAAGTGGCTGTCGGGATTGGTGAGGTTGACCACCAGGGCGACGCGGTCGTCGGCCAGTAGGGCGTCCAGTGAGGAGTATGTCGGTACGTCGTGGCATGCCGAGAAGTTCTTCGCACGCCCGCAGTCGTGGTCGTAGACGCCGATGAGCTGTAGTTCCGGATGGTTGGGCAGGGTCGCCTGGTAGAAGTCGGCGACGTAACCGGTACCCACGAATGCGATGCCCGTACTCCGGGCACGGTTGATGATGGTGTTCGACACGCTCGCCCCCGCGACGTTCGATGTGTCTTCCATCCCGCCAGTTCGCCGTGCCGGCGATAGATGGCGAAACGCTGATGCAACAAACTCTCACGGTGGGCAACATGCGTCAATATTTTCGTCGGTGCATGCGGCCGGGGTTGTGCTGAGGCGGGACGACAGGCGCTGGCCGTGCTGACGGGAGAGTGACGGGCCGCCGAGTTCACGGCGGGTAACCCCCGACCTGTACCCTTCGGTACGACCGTACGGTATGTCGTCGGACTGAGGGGAGGGGGAGCCGATGCCGAGCGTCGCGCTCACCGCCGGGACGATCGACTACACCGACACCGGCGGCGACGGGCCGGTTCTGGTCCTGCTGCACGGCGTGAACATGGACGCCAGCCTGTGGCGGCGGGTGGTCACCGAGCTGGGCCCGGGGGTGCGCTGCGTGTGCCCGACGTTGCCGCTCGGCGGTCATCGGCGTCCGATGGACCGGCCGGAGCTGGTCACCCACCATGGTGTCGCGGCGTTGGTCGGCGAGCTGCTCGAGGCGCTGGACCTGCGTGATGTGACGCTGGTGGCCAACGACTGGGGTGGGGTGCAGTTCCTCGTCGCCGACGGGCCGGGTGACCGGATCGCGGGGCTCGCTCTGGTCGCCTGCGAGGCTTTCGACAACTTTCCGCCGGGCAAGCCCGGCAAGGCGGTGGCGATGAGCGCCCGGGTGCCTGGGATGTTGTGGGTGTCGATGCAACTGCAACGGTTCGCCTGGTTCCGCCGGGCGCCGGGTGCCTGGGGCTGGATGAGCAAGTACCCGGTCCCGGCCGAGGTAATGGACGAGTGGTTCCGGCCCGCCCAGCGGGACCCGGCCATCCGGCGGGACCTGCGGACCTTCGCGCTGTCCACCCCGCCCGCGGCCGAGCTTCGGGCGATGACCGCTCGGCTCGCCTCGTTCGACCGTCCGGTGCTTGTGGTGTGGGCGCGCGAGGACAAACTGATGCCGCGCGAGCACGGCCCCCGACTGGCCGCATTGTTCCCCCGTGGCCGGCTTGTCGAGATCGACGACAGCTACACGCTGGTCCCCGAGGACCAGCCGCAGCGGCTCGCGGCTGAGCTGGCCCGATTCGTACGGACCGAGGTCGCCGACGCGCGTTCGTGAGTGGGTGACATCGCGCGTCTCGTGGTGGTCGCGTTATCACACCGGGCGCGGCGTCGCCTGTCACATCGGGCGGACGCGTGGCCGCTCACACGTCTATTGCAAGTTACTGGCAATTACGTGACTATCGCATCTGCGGGTTGTCGCCTCGGTGGGTGACGAGCCGACTCCGGGCACCCGCCCGGATCCGAACACTCGTCGACGCGGGAGTACGCCATGGGTAGCCGCCGGTTCGCTCGCCTGACGGCGGTCGCCGCCACCGCCGTCCTCACGGTCGCCGGCTGCTCGTCGTCGGGCACACCGTCCGGTGGTACGGGTGGCGCGGCCAGCATCGTGGTGGCGACGGCGGGGGAGCCGGACACGCTGAATCCGGTGCTGAACTACGGCGTCGACGGCGGTTCGCTGATCTTCGACGGGTTGGTCGCCCGGGACGCCGACAACACGCTCGTGCCGGCCCTCGCCGAGCGGCTGCCCACCGTCTCGGCCGACGGGAAGACCGTCACCGCGAAGCTCCGCGAGGGCGTCCTGTTCCACGACGGCAGCCCGTTGACCGCGCAGGACGTGGTGTTCACCTACCAGGCGGTGCTGGATCCGAAGGTCGACTCGACGCTCCGGTCGGACCTGGACATGCTCGCCTCGGTCACCGCACCTGACCCGACCACCGTCGTGTTCACCCTGAAGTACGCGTACGCGCCGTTCCCGCAGCGGCTGACGCTGGGCATCGTGCCGGCGAAGGTGTTCGCCGGGCAGGACGTCAACACGGCGGCGTTCAACCGCGAGCCGATCGGCACCGGCCCGTACCGGGTGACCTCGTGGACCCAGGGCGACCGGCTGGTGCTCGCCGCCAACGACCGGTACTGGGGAGGGAAACCGGCGAACCCCGGTGTGGTGGTGGCGTTCGTCGCCGACGACAATGTGCGCGCGCAACGGACGCGGGCGGGGGAGTTCGACGCGGCGGAGCTGGCGCCGAAGCTGGCCGCCGGATTCGACGGGCAGGGTGGCTACCAGGTGCGCCGGGTGCCCACCGCCGACTACCGGGGCGTCATGCTGCCGATGGGCAACCCGGTCACCGGTGACCTGGCGATCCGGCGCGCGCTGCACCTGGCCGTGGACCGGCAGGCGATGGTGACCGGTGTGCTCGGCGGGGCTGGCGAGCCGGCGTTCGGTCCGGTCCCGCCGTCGTCGGAGTTCGCCGAGCCGGCGATCGCCGGCACCGCCACCGCCGACCCGGCTGCCGCGACGGCGGCCCTCGAGGCCGCCGGCTGGCGTCCGGGACCGGACGGCATTCGCGTCAAGGACGGTCGGCAGGCCGCGTTCGCCCTGATGTACCCGGCGACGGACAGCCTCCGCAAGGAACTGGCCCTCGCGGTGACCGCCGATGCCAGAAAGGTCGGCATCAAGGTGACTCCGGAGGGTCTGACCTGGGACGCGATCACCCCACGGATGGGGACCGACGCCCTCGTGATGGGCTACGGCACCCCGTACGACCCGGATTTCGTCTCCTACAAGCTGTTCAGCTCCGCCTTCGCCGGCCAGGGTTTCTTCAACCCGGGTTCCTACCGGTCCGCGCTCACCGACAAGGCGTTGCGGGACGGTCGGGACAACGCCGACCCGGCCGTGCGCAAGGCGGCGTACGCGACCTTCCAGAAGCAGCTCGCCGCCGACGTGCCGTGGGTGTTCCTCACCTACCTTCAGCACACCTACGTGGTGCGCGACGGCGTCACCGGTGTGACGCCCCGGGTGGAGCCGCACGAGCACGACGTGGCCAACAGCCTCTGGTGGAACGTACACACGTGGACGAAGGCGTCGTGACGGCGCCGGCACCCACCGCCGAACCGTCCCCGGAGCCGATGGCGGCACCGGTGCGCCGGCGGCGGGTCACCGGTGCGGGCCGCGTGGTCCGGCGTCGGCTGCTGGTCGCCGTGCCGGTGCTCGCCGCGACCAGCATGGGGATGTTCGCCCTCGGCGCGGCCGCACCGATCGACCCGGCGCAGCAGTACGCGGGCGCCGCCGCGGTCACCACCAGCGAGGAGAACCTCGCGCAGATCCGCGCCAACTGGGGCGTGGACGACCCGCTGCCGGTGCGGTACGCCCGCTGGGTGGGCAACCTGCTGCGCGGCGACCTCGGCTGGTCGACCAGCCGGCACGAGCCCGTGGCCGACGTGATCGCGGCCCGCGCCGGCTGGACGTTGCTGCTCGTCGGTACGGCACTGGCCCTGGTGCTGGTGGCGAGCCTGTTGTTGGGGACCCTCGCCGCGTACCGGCGGGGCGGCTGGTTCGACCGGGCGTTGCGCGCCGCCGCGTACGCGGTGCAGTCCATGCCGGTGTTCTGGATTGGGCTGGCCGCGATCGCGGTGTTCGCCCTCTGGCTCGGGTGGCTGCCGGCCGGTGGACTGACCGCTGTCACCGCCACCTCCACCGAGGCCGCCGACGTGGCGTGGCATCTGGTCCTGCCGGTGGCCGTGCTGGCGATCTCCCAGGCGCCGTGGTTCGTGTTGTTCATCCGCGACGCCGTCGCCGACAGTCTCCGCGACGACCACGTGCTCGCCGCGCGGGCCCGTGGCCTGTCCGGCCGTACCGTCCTGTTCGGGCACGCGCTACGCACCGCGCTGCTGCCGTTCCTCACCCTGGTCGGCACCCACCTGCCGGAACTGGTCGGTGGGGCGGTGCTGGTGGAGACGGTGTTCTCGCTGCCCGGCCTCGGCGGTGTCACCGTGCAGGCGGCCCTCGGCGCCGACTTCCCGCTGCTCGCCGCCATCACCCTCGTCACCACCGTCGTGGTCCTGGCCGCGAATCTGGCCACCGACCTCGCCTACGCCGCCGCCGACCCCCGGGTACGCCTCGATGACTGATCTCGCCCTGCCCGTCCGACGGCGCTTGTCGACACCGCGCGCCCGTGGCGTCGGCTTCACCGTCACCGTGCTGGTGCTGGTCGGCGCGGTCAGCGCCAGCCTGGTCGCCCCCATCGTGTGGCCGCTGGACCAGAGCGCGGTGGACCTGGCCCAGACCCGGCTGGCCCCCTCCTGGGACCATCCGGCCGGCACCGACGACCTGGGCCGCGACGTCGCCCACCGCAGCCTCTACGGCCTGCGGGTGTCGCTGCTCGTCGGCGTGGTCGCCGCCGGGGTGGCCACCGTCATCGGTGGCCTGGTCGGTGCGGTCGCCGGCACCGTCGGCGGCCGGGTCGACCGGACCCTGATGCGGGTCGTCGACACCATCGCGGCGCTGCCGCACCTGCTGCTGGGCATCTTCATCGTGGCGATGCTGCGGCCCGGCCTCGGCGCGGTGATCCTGTCCATCGGGCTGACCCACTGGCTTTCCACGGCGCGCATCGTCCGCTCGGAACTGCTCAGCCTGCGGACCCGGCCGTTCATCGACGCCGCGGTCTCCGGCGGGGCGTCCCGGACCCGGGTGGTGACGCGGCACCTGTTGCCGCACGTGCTGCCCCGGCTGGCGTTGGCCACCACGCTGATGATCCCGCACGCCGTGTGGCACGAGACCGCCCTGTCCTTCCTCGGCCTCGGGCTGCCGCCGCACCTGGCCTCGATCGGCAACATGATCAATGACGGGCAGCGGTCGCTGCTCACCGGCGCCTGGTGGGCCAGCATCGTTCCCGGCCTCGTGCTCGTGGCGGTCACCCTCGCGTTGGCCGCCCTCACCGGCCGGTGGCGGGACCGCCTCGATCCCCGGGTGCGGGCGGAGGTGCGACTGTGACCGCGACGTCGCCGGCCGCGTCCGGCGTGACGTCCGCCCACCCGCCCGGCGGTGGGCGGCCGGCCCTGCTGGACGTCGACGGGCTGACCGTGCGGTTCCGGCTTCCCGACGCGACCGTGCACGCCGTCACCGACCTGAGCCTCAGCCTGCGTCCCGGGGAACTCCTCGCCGTGGTCGGCGAATCGGGGTGCGGCAAGTCCGTGCTCGCGCACGCCCTGCTCGGCCTGCTGCCCGGCAACGCCGCCGTCACCGGCCGGGCCCGGCTGCGCCCACCCGCCGGCGAGCAGATCGACCTGGTCAGCTGCGGCGAGCGCCGGCTCGCCCGTGCGGTGCGCGGCCGTTGCGTCGGGCTCGTGCCGCAGAGCCCCGCCACCGCGCTTAACCCGGTGCGTACCGGCCGGCGGTTGCTGGAGGAGACCCTGCGCGCGCACGGCCATTCCCGCCGCGAGGCGCCGGCCGCCGCGGTGCGGATCGCCGTCGACGTCGGGCTGGACCCCGCCGACCTCGACCGCTATCCGCACGAGCTGTCCGGTGGAATGGCCCAGCGCCTGGCCACCGCCCTCGCGTTGGCTCCCGATCCCGTGCTGTTGCTGGCCGACGAGCCGACCACCGGTCTGGACCGGCCCCTTGTCGACCACACCCTCGATCTGCTGCGTCGCCGCTGTGACGCCGGTTCGGCGGTGCTGCTGATCACCCACGATCTGGCGGCCGCCCGCCGGGTTGCCGACACCATCGCCGTCATGTACGCCAGCCGGGTCGTCGAGCACCGGCCCGCCGCCGACCTGTTCGACACGCCCGTCCACCCGTACAGTGCAGGTCTGCTGGACGCGCTGCCCGACCGGGCCTTCCGGCCCGTCCCGGGACATCCGCCGATGCTCACCGATCTGCCCGCCGGCTGTGCCTTCGCACCCCGCTGCCACCGCGCCACCGACACCTGCGGCACCACACCCGCCCTCGTCGACGTCGGCCGGGGCCGGGTCGCCTGCCACCACCGCCTGGGAGTGCGCCCGTGACCGGCGGCGGGCTCGCCGCCCACGGGGTGAGCGTCGACTTCGGCGGCCAGCGGGTCCTCGACCGGGTCGACCTGGACATCGCGCCCGGCGAGACGGTCGGGCTGCGTGGACCGTCAGGCAGCGGGAAGTCGACGCTCGCCCGGGTCCTCGCGCTGCTGCACCCGCCCGACACCGGGTACGTCACCCTCGACGGCCAGCCCGTCGACGGGGTCCGGCACCGGCTGCCGGCCGCCGTGCGTACCCGGGTGGCGATTCTCTTCCAGAGCCCGCGCGCCGCCACGGATCCCCGGCTCACCCTGGCCGACATCATCGCCGAACCGCTGCGGGCGACCGGCACCGCGGCGGAGCAGGCGCGGGTCCGGGCGGCGGAGCTGGCCGACCTGGTGGGCCTCACCACGGACCTGCGTACGCGGCGACCGCACGCGGTCAGCGACGGGCAGTTGCAGCGCGCCTGTCTGGCCCGCGCACTCGCGCACCGTCCGGCATACCTGCTCTGTGACGAGGCCACGGCGATGCTCGACGCGTCCACGCAGGCCCACCTCGCCGCGGTGATCAGCGAGTATCAGCGCGGATCGAACGCCGGTGTCCTGCTCGTCAGCCACGACGCCGCCCTGCTCACCCGCTGGGCGAGCAGGGCGGTGGATCTCGCCGCCACGCGCCGGTCCGGCTGACCCGTCCGGCCGGCTGGGCGGCGCCGACCCCTTAATAGGCAAGTGGTTACTTGCCTATTATCGAGCCATGGGTGATCACGGGGAATCCGGCCGCGACGCCGCCCGGGAGGGCGACGTCTTCAAGGCGCTGGCCGACCCGACCCGTCGAAGGATCCTCGACGAGTTGGCGGAGCGCGACGGCCAGACGCTGTTCGAGATCTGTGCGCGACTGACCATGAAGTACCAGCTCGGCTCGTCCCGGCAGGCGATCTCCCAGCATCTGGAGGTGCTGATCGGGGCGGGTCTGGTCGTCAGTCGCCGCGAAGGTCGCTACAAGTTCCACCACATCGACACCGGACCGCTGGAGCGCCTCACCGATCGATGGCGCAACCGCACGACAAAGGAGAATTGATGCGTATCCACGTCACAAGTGTTCTTGTCCACAACCAGGACGAGGCGCTGCGCTTCTACACCGAGGTGCTGGGCTTCGTGAAGAAGACCGAGATTCCGCTCGGCGAGGCGCGCTGGCTCACCGTCGTCTCCCCGCAGGACCCGGACGGCTGCGAACTGCTGCTCGAACCGGACGCTCACCCCGCGGCGAAGCCGTGGAAGGAAGCGCTTGTCAACGACGGCATCGCCGCCACGTCCTTCGCGGTGGACGACGTCCACGCGGAATTCGAACGACTCCGCGGTCTCGGCGTCCGGTTCACCCAGGAACCCACCGCGATGGGCACCGTCACCACGGCGGTCTTCGACGACACCTGCGGCAACCTGATCCAGATCGCGCAGGCCGCCTGACGCGGACCGCGCGTTGCAGCCGGGGCCCCGATCGGACCGGGCGAGTGTTGGGCGGTGGCGCCCCGCTCGGTCCTCGGGGCCCCGGACCCGGCGCGGATCAATCGAGGGTCACCCGGTCAGCCGGCGTACCCGGTCCGCTGGTCGGTCCTTGCTGCCCGAGCGCCGCGTCGGCGCTGCGCTAGCAGGCCGTGGGCGCTTCAGGAGGAGAGTCTGCGTAGCGGGTGGCGATCGCGAGGGCGCGGTCGCGCAGGGAGGTCCGCAACGATGGCGGTGCCAGGACTTCCGCGTCGGTGCCGAGCTGCCACATCGCCCAGGTGGCGTGCCGGAGATCCTGGAACATGACCTCCAGCCGCAGCCAGCCGTCCGGCTCGGGTTCCTCGGCGCGGACCGCCACCGCGGTGCCCACCAGGTCGTCCCGGCGGGTGGGGGTGACCCGCGCCGCCACGGTGACGTGGTCGCCGCCGGTGCGGAACCGGGCACTGCGTTCTCGCCAGGTCCGGTCCAGATCGACGCGCTCCGGTCGCTGCGCGGGTTCGGGCAGTTCCTCGGCGGCCAGGATGCGGGACAGCCGGTAGGTGCGGTCTGCGCCAGACCTGGTGGCCAGCAGGTAGCCCTGCTCACGGACGGTGACCAGGCCGATGGGGTCCACCGTGCGCCATGTCGGGGGGCGGTCCACGGCCGCGTAGTGGATGCGGACCTTGTGCCCGGCGAACACCGCGCGGCGAACCTCGGCCAGCACGTCGTCGGGAACTTCGTCGGCGACCAGCCGGCGTGACAACAGGTCGGTCTCCGGGTCGATGAGCAGTCGCTCGACAGCGCCGGCAGCGGTGTCCCGATAGCCCTCGGGCAGCGCGTCGACGACTTTGAGCATGGCCGAGGCGAGCGCCGAGCCGAGACCGAACGCCCGCGCCCCGCGCCGTGAGCCGGCGACCAGCAGGGCGAGCGCCTCGTCGTGGGTCAGCCCGGTGAGTTCGGTCTGGAAACCGGGCAACAACGCGAAACCGCCGTGCCGACCGCGTTCGGCGTACACCGGGACCCCGGCGGCGGACAGCGCCTCGATGTCGCGCAGCACGGTGCGGGTGGACACCTCCAACTCGCGGGCCAGCGTCGCCGCGGACAACCGACCGCGCTGGCGCAGCAGCAGGACCAGCGAGACCAACCGGTCGGCACGCATGGCGACGACGCTACCGGAATACACGACACAGGATGTCGTGATTCGTTGGGAGGCTGTCAGTGCGACGCCCGAGCGGTGCCTACCGGGCGTACGCACTCCCGATTCGAATGGAGCGGATGTGGCAGTGGAGCGAACAGCAGTCAACCCGGTGACGTGGTCGGTGGAGATGGGATTCAACCAGGGCGAGGTCGTCTCCGGGCACACCCGGACCCTGTACTGCTCCGGACAGACCGCCATGGACGGCGACGGCAAACCCCAGCACGACGGTGACATGGCCGCCCAGTTGGCGCTCAGCGTCGACAACCTGGAGGCCGTCCTCGGCGAGGCCGGCATGTCGCTCGCGAACCTCGTCCGGCTCAACGTCTACACCACCGACGTCGATCGGCTCTTCGCGCACTACGGTGTGCTGGCGTCGCGGTTGGGCGCGGCCCGGGTGGCTCCGGCCACCACGATGCTCGGGGTGACCCGGCTGGCGATCCCCGGGCAACTCGTCGAGATCGAGGGGACCGCCGTCGCGTGACGCGACCTCACCGCACCTGCCGCTCGTGCCGGGTCGACCGGCACGGGCGGCGGGCGGGATGGACGTCCCACGGTGCCCCGCGATCGGCCGATCAGCTCCTCCCACCCGCACCCGGGGTGCGTGGGCCACGACCGGTGGCCGGGGTGAGCGGCAGGGGCCGGTCACTCACGACGCGTTTCATCACGATGGTGGAGGTGAGTCGCTGCACCCCGGGTAGGGCGGCCAGCTTCTCGTCGCGCAGCGCGGCATAGGCCGCGAGGTCGGCGGTGGTCACCCGGAGCAGGTAGTCGGGGTCGCCGAACAGGCGCTCGGCCTGCCGGACCTCGACGACCGTGGTGAGCGCCTCCTCGAAAGCGGCGATCGTGGCCGCGTCCTCGCGATCCATGGTGACGCTGACCAGCACCTCGAATCCCAGCCCGACCGCGTCCCGGTCTATCACGGCGCGGTATCCCGTGATCACCCCGGTGCGTTCCAGTTCACGCAGGCGACGATGACACGGACCGGCACTGAGACGGACCCGGCCGGCGAGTTCGGCGACGGTCAGCCGGCCCTCGACCTGGAGTTCAGCAAGGATCTGTCGATCGACCGCGTCCATGGCGCACGATTCCTTCACTGGTAGTCCGATGTGGGCAAAGAGTTGGCAAAAACCATCGGCGTGACTGCCATATTCTCATCGCGACTCGCCCCATCACGGAAGGTGGCCGGTGATGACCGTGCTCCTGGACGCGCTGCCGATCGCCGCCACGATTTTCGCCGTACCACAGTTCCTGCCGCAGTTGGTCGCCGTGTGGCGGACCGGCGACGTGGCCGGGGTGTCCTGGTCGTGGGCGGCCTTGACGAGCGTCAGCAACGCCGGCTGGATCGGCTACTTCGTCGCCTCCGAGATGTGGACCGCCGTCGTGCCCGCCAGCTCGGCGACCCTCCTCGCCGGCATCCTCGCCGTCCTGCTCGGGCGCTCCGGCGGTGTTCCGTTCTCCGCCGCCGTGATCACCGGCGGCTGGGCGTGCCTGCTCGTCGCGGCCGCCGCCGTCGCCGGCCGCACCGGCCTCGGGACCGCCCTGACCGTGTCGTTCGTGCTTCAGGTCGCGCCGTCGGTGTGGAAGGCGTACCGCACCGACAAGCCGACCGGCGTCGCCCGCGGCACCTGGTTGCTCATCCTGGCCGAGCTGTTCTGCTGGGGCGTCTACGGCGTACACGCCGCGGACCCGCGGCTGATGGTTCTCGGCTGGACCGGGGTCGCCGCGAGCATCCTCGTGCTCATCCGCGTCCAGGTGTGGCGTCGAGGGCTGCGGATCGCCACCTGACCGTGCCGCCCCCAGGCCGGGCCGCGTGCCGTCCGTGCCGCCGAGGCGGGCCCGGCGGCGCCGACGACCGGGGTCGGTCAGCGTCGGCGGACCGGGGCGCCGGCCCGGATCGCCCGCGGGATCTCGGCCACCTGGTCGACGCGGTCCAGCAGCCGGGCACGGTCCTCGGTGGACGCCGTCGAATCCAGTTCGACCCGGTAGGTGATGCCGGTCGAGGTCCAGGTGGTCGTGTCGAAGGCCCCGGACGCCGTCACCCGTACGCCGTCGAGCTGGACACCCACCCCGGTCGCCTCCCGGTAGAGGTCGTTGAGGACACAGCCCGCGGCCGCCAGGTGCAGCAGGTGGGCGCCGGTGAAATCCGTCTCGACCGTGACGCCCTCCGGCGTCCAGCGATGCGGGAAGCGGACCGCGTGCTCGTCGTCCGACCGGAGGGAACCGGCACCGACGACGACCGCGAACTGTTCCATCTGCCACCTTGTCCCTCGTCCGGTCCGACCGGGACATTGTGCCGCCGCCGCCGCACCACCAGAGCGGATGGGGCAAACCTCAGGGGTGGGTGAGCGAGTGACCGGTGGTGACGTCGACGTGGTCCGGTACGGGATCGTGGCGGTCGCCGACGGACGAGGTGCCGGCCGGTTCGAACATGAGGATCGACGCCCCGGCCGGTGCCGACGGCCGGTGCTCGATGCCGGCGGGAACGACGAACACCGCGCCACGGGGCAGCACGACGACCCGTTCCGCCCGGCCGCCGTCGGGGCCGGGCGCACCGTCGCGTACGGCGATGTGCAGTTCACCGTCGAGGACCAGGAAGAACTCGTCGGTGTGGGTGTGGGAGTGCCAGACGTGCTCGCCGGCCACCTTGGCGACGCGGACGTCGTAGTCGTTGACGCGGGTGACGACGCGCGGGCTCCACAGGGCGTCGAAGCTGGCCAGCGCGGCTGAGAGGACGATCGGTTCGTGAGTCACCCGACGATCCTGGCCGGTGGCGGGCCGGTTCGGGAAGTGCTAGGAATCTCGTGTGTCGCAAGAATCGTCGCAGGACCGGGTGGGTTGGCGTCATCAGGTGGTCGTGATCGTCGACGCCGGTTCCAATCCGTTCGAGCTGGGGGTGGCCACCGAGTTGTTCGGGCTGCGTCGCCCAGAGCTGGACCGGCCCTGGTACGACCTCACGGTGTGCGCCGCGACCCCGGCGGTGCGCATGCACGCCGGGATGTACACGCTGACCGGCGTGGCCGGGTTGGCCGCGGTCGACGACGCCGACACCGTCATCGTGCCCAACCGGCCCGACCCGCAGGTGCCGCCGGATGGCGCGGTGCTTGCCGCCATCCGGCGGGCCGCCGAGCGCGGCGCCCGGCTGGTCAGCTTCTGCACCGGGGCGTTCACCCTGGCCGCGGCCGGGGTCCTCGACCACCGGCGGGCCACCACCCACTGGCGCTGGGTCGACCTGTTCACCGCCCGGCACCCGACCGTACGGCTGGAACCAGACGTGCTGTTCGTCGACGACGGGGACGTCCTCACCGCCGCCGGCAGCGCCGCCGCGCTCGACCTGGGCCTGCACCTGATCCGGCGGGACCACGGCGCCGATGTCGCCACCGCCGTCAGCCGCCGGTTGGTCTACTCGGCCCACCGCGACGGCGGCCAGCGCCAGTTCATCGACCGGCCCGTCCCGGTCGTGCCGGACACCTCCCTCGCGCCGCTGCTGGCCTGGGCCCGGCGGTGTGTCGACCGGCCGCTGACCGTGACCGACCTGGCCGAACGCGCCGCGGTCAGCCCGGCCACCCTGCACCGACGGTTCCGCGCCGAACTCGGCACCACGCCGCTGTCCTGGCTCACCGTCGAACGGGTGGCGTTGGCCTGCCGGCTCATCGAACGCGGCGAGCGGCGCCTCGATGTCGTCGCCCGCGCCAGTGGGCTGGGCACCCCCGCCAACCTCCGCGCCCAGCTGCGGCGGCACACCGGACTCAGCCCGGCCGCCTACCGGCAGCGGTTCGGACCGACACCCTCGGTGACAGGTGTCCTGGGTACTGTCCTGGTGCAGTCCCGGGCCGCCGAGGTTCGGATGGGTGGATGACCATGCGAATCGCTCTGTTCGTGACGTGCCTGGCGGACACGATGTTCCCGGAGGCGGCGAAGGCGACGGTGCGGCTGCTGGAGCGGCTCGGCCACGAGGTGGTGTTCCCGGCCGACCAGACATGTTGCGGGCAGCTGCACGTGAACACCGGTTACCAGGCCGACGCGGTGCGTCTGGTGCGCCGGCATGTGCGGGTGTTCGCGCCGTACGACGTGGTGGTGGCGCCGTCGGGCTCGTGCGTGGGTTCGGTGCGGCACCAGCACGCGATGGTGGCCCGCCTGGCGGGGGACGAGGGGTTGGCCAGCCGAGCGGAGGACGTGGCGGGGCGCACGTACGAGTTGTCGGAGCTGCTTGTCGACGTGCTCGGGGTGACCGACGTGGGGGCGTACTTCCCGCACCGGGTGACGTATCACCCGACGTGTCACTCGCTGCGGTTGCTGCGGGTGGGTGACCGGCCGCTGCGGTTGTTACGGGCGGTACGTGGCCTGGACCTGGTGGAGTTGCCGGCCGCGGAGCAGTGCTGCGGGTTCGGCGGGACGTTCGCGGTCAAGAACGCGGACACGTCGACGGCGATGCTGGCCGACAAGATGCGGCACGTGTTGTCGACCGGGGCGGACGTGTGCACCGCCGGGGACGCGTCGTGCCTGATGCACATCGGCGGCGGGTTGTCCCGGTTACGGGTGGGAGTCCGCACGGTGCACCTGGCGGAGATCCTGGCCAGCACCGAACGGGAGGCGGCGGCATGAGCGACGGTCGGCGACGCGGGACGTTCCTGGGGATGCCGGCGACGGCGCCGCCGGGGGTCGGGCACCTGCGCGGTGACGAGCCGTTCCCGGCCGCGGCGCGGCGGAGTCTGGGGGATGCCCAGTTGCGGCGCAACCTGGGCCACGCGACCACCACGATCCGGGGCAAGTCGGCGGCAGTGATCGGTGAGCTGCCGGACTGGCAGCGGCTGCGGGAGGCGGGTTCGGCGATCAAGACGGACGCGCTGGCCCGGCTGCCGGAGCTGCTGGAACAGCTGGAGGCGGCGGTCACCGCCGCCGGTGGGACGGTGCACTGGGCGGCCGACGCGGTGCAGGCGAACCGGATCGTCACCGATCTGGTGCGGGCCACCGGCCACGATCGGGTGATCAAGGTCAAGTCGATGGCGACCCAGGAGATCGGTCTGAACGAGTCGCTGGCGGCGGCGGGGATCGAGGCGGTGGAGACCGACCTGGCCGAGTTGATCGTGCAGTTGGGTGGGGACAAGCCGAGTCACATCCTGGTGCCGGCGATCCATCGCAACCGGGCGGAGATCCGGGAGATCTTCCTGCGCGAGATGCCCGGCGTGGACCCGGACCTGACGGACGAGCCGGCGGTGCTGGCGGCGGCGGCGCGGCGGCATCTGCGACGGACGTTCCTGTCGACCCGGGTCGCGGTGTCGGGGGCGAACTTCGCCGTCGCCGAGACCGGCACCCTCGCGGTGGTGGAGTCCGAGGGCAACGGGCGGATGTGTCTGACCCTGCCGGAAACGTTGATCACGGTGATGGGGATCGAGAAGGTCATCCCGACGTGGCGGGACCTGGAGGTGTTCCTCCAGTTGTTGCCGAGGGCGTCGACGGGGGAGCGGATGAACCCGTACACGTCGATGTGGACCGGCGTCACGCCGGGCGATGGTCCGCAGGCGTTCCATCTGGTGTTGCTGGACAACGGTCGCAGCGCGGTGCTGGCGGATCCGGCGGGCCGGTCGGCGTTGCACTGCATCCGCTGTTCGGCGTGCCTGAACGTGTGCCCGGTCTACGAGCGGGCCGGTGGGCACGCGTACGGATCGGTGTATCCGGGTCCGATCGGGGCGGTGCTGTCGCCGCAGCTGACCGGGGTGGCCGACAACGCGTCGTTGCCCTACGCGTCGTCGCTGTGCGGGGCCTGTTACGACGCCTGCCCCGTGATGATCGACATTCCGTCGATGCTTGTGCACCTGCGGGGTCGAGCCGTCGAGGACCGCCGGGCCCGGGGGCGTGTTCCCAGCGCCGAGGCGATCGGCATGGCCGCGGCCGCGTACACGATGGACGATTCCGGCCGGTACGCGGCGGCGCAGCGCGCCGCGCGGCTGAGCCGGTTCGCCGGCCGGCGCGGTCGGGGCCTGCCGCCGCCGTTGACCGGCTGGACGGCCAGCCGGGACCTGCCCGACCCGCCGCCGCAGACCTTCCGCGACTGGTGGGCCGGGCGATGAACGGCCGCGACCTGGTGCTCGGCCGGATCCGGGCCGCCCTCGACGCGTCACGACCGGCGCCGGTCGAGGTGCCGCGCGGCTACCGGCCCGCCGGGGCCGTCGCCGTCGACCTCGACCTGTTCGTGGACCGGCTGACCGACTACCGGGCCACCGTGCACCGGTGCACCGACGGCGAGGTCGCCGGGATCGTCGCCGAGGTGCTCGGCGGTCGGGAGGTGGTGGTGCCGCCCGGACTGCCGGAGGGCTGGCTCCCCGCCGGGGTGACGGTGCTGCGGGACGACGGGCTGGCCGTGGAGCGGATCGCCGCCGCGGCCGGGGTGGTCACCGGGGCGGCGGTGGGGGTGGCCGAGACCGGCACCATCGTGCTCGACGGGTCGCCGGACCAGGGCCGCCGGATCGTCACGTTGCTGCCCGACACGCACGTGTGTGTGCTGCGCCCCGACCAGGTCGTCGCCACCGTGCCGGACGCCGTCGCCCTCCTCGACCCGGACCGGCCGTTGACCTGGATCAGCGGGCCGTCGGCGACAAGCGACATCGAACTTGATCGGGTGGAGGGCGTGCACGGCCCGCGTAACCTGCACGTGGTCCTCACGTCGTGACGCCGACGGTGGTCGTGGGTCGTCACGACGGCCGTCGGCCCGTGCGGGTGGCGTACGCCCGGCGCATCTTGACGTAGTTGCCGCAGCCGGCCATCGAGCACCAGCGGCGGGCCTGGTTGCGGGAGGCGTCGTAGTAGGCCCAGCGGCAGGTGTCGCGGGCACACACCTTGAGCCGTCGCCAACTGCCGTCCTCACCACACTGGCGGATGGCGTCGACGATGCCGGCCAACGCCGCGGCCAGGTGTGGGCCGCCGGCCGTGGCGAGGCGTGGGCCGCCGTCGGCGAAGGTGAGCCGGACCGGCACGTCGGTCAGGGCGCGGTCGAGGGCGTCGAGGGCGGCGGGGTCGCCCGTGTGCCCGGCGTGGTCGAGGAGCACCGCGCGCAGGCCCTCCCGGACGGTGCGGGCGGTGGCCAGGTCGGCCGGCCGCAGCCGGGCGCCGGCGGGGAGCAGGTGCCGCCGGGCGAACCAGGCGCGGAGCTGGTCGGGGCTGGTCAGCGACTCGGCGTCCTCCTGCGGTTCGTAGGTGTTGACGAAGTCCCGGACCAGCCGGGCGGCGCCGGGGACCGTGGTGTCGTCGTTCATCGCGCGCCTCCCTCGCCGTTCACACCAGCGTAACGCCTTGACAGGTGTGGTCGACCTGTCCAAGGCTGGGGAGGTACACCGGCGAAATGGCTTCGCTGGTGTGGAGGAGGGGCGACCGAGGGTGCCGGCGCGACGGGGAGACGCGGCCACGCTCCGGGACGTCGCACGCCTCGCCGGGGTGTCGGTCAAGACCGTGTCCAATGTGGTCAACGGCTATCCGCATGTGAGCGAGGACGTGCGTCGGCGGGTGAGCACGGCGGTGGAACAGCTGTGCTACCGGCCCAACCCGAGCGCGCGGAACCTGCGGACCGGACGCACCGGAACGCTCGCCCTCGTCCTGGCGCCCGACGTGCCGTACGCCGACCGGCTCACGCAGGCGGTGGTCGACGCGGCGGCCCTGGCCGGCTTCCGGGTCGTGATCGTGCCGATCGACCTGGCCGGGGCGCTACCGGTCGACGGTGTGCTGCTGTGTGCGGACGTCGTCGCGGCCGATGTCCTCGACGCGTGGCTCGGCACCGGGACGGCGCTGGTGCTGCTGGGGGTGCGGCGGGACGAGCGGTTCGACCACGTCGCGATCGACCATGCCCGCGCCGCGCGGGACGCGACCGACCACCTGGTACGCCTCGGACGCCGGCGGATCGCCGCGATCGGTGCCCGACCGGGGGAGCCCGACACCCGTACCGCCGGCTACCGGCTCGCGTTGAGCCGGGCGGGGATCGCGCCGCATCCGGGCTACCTGCGGCCGGCGTGGCGGCACCGACCCGGGGAGGGTTACCGGGCCGCCATGGACCTGTTCGCCCACGACCACCGTCCGGACGCGGTGTTCTGCTACTCGGACCGGCTGGCGATCGGGGTCCTGGGTGCCGCCGTCGACGCCGGGCTGCGGGTGCCGGATGATGTCGCGGTCATCGGCATGGGCGAGGCCGAGGAGGGTCGGTTCCTCCGGCCCGCGTTGAGCACCGTATCGGTGGACACCTCGGCGCTCGCCCGGGCGGCCGTAACCCGAATCGCCGCCCGACTCGGCCAGGCCCCGTGGGCCGTGCCGACCGGGAGGACGCTGTCCGCGACGACCAGTGACCCGCAGCCGGCGGCGCCGGTCACGGTGACCGTGCCGCACCGTCTCCTGCGGAGGGAGAGCTGCGGCGGCTCCCGCTGCTACTGACGCCAGGCGAGGCTGGGATGGTCTGCCAGCCGCCGGGCAGGCCGAGATACGTCTGATCTTCACGGTGCTGGCGAGTCGCTGAACAATGGCGGCGGCCGCCGGGTCGGTCGACCCGGCGGCCGGTGTCCGGGTGGACGGCCGCCGCCGTCCACCCGGAACGGATCACCCGTTCGGGAACAGGTTGCCGTAGTCGGCGTACGCCATGGCGACGTCCGCCTGGGCCCAGAACCGGTGGTAGTTGAACGTCGGTGCGGGCCCACCGTCCAGGTATGCCTGCACCTTGGGCCAGTCCTTGTCCTGCTTGTAGAAGGACCGGATGTCGAGGAAGCTCTTGCCCGCGGCGATCTGGTCGCCGTTTGGCATTTCCCCGGTCCAGCCCGGCGGGACGTAGAGGCCCTGCCCGGTGCTGGCGTTGTAGACGTCGTCGAACCGGTTGAAGTTCGTCTGCGTCTCGGTGGTGGACACGCCCTGGCTGTCGCTGGCCGCGTGCAGCGCGTCCAGCAGCCCCTTCGCGGTGGTCTTGGCCGCCGCGTTGCCGGACTTGGCCGCGTACGCGATAAGCGTCCGGGCGTAGGCCGCGGTCACCCCGACGTCCTGGCTCTTGCTGGCGACCGTGACGTGCAGGTTGGTGTTGGGCTGCGGGTTGGTCGGGTTCCAGGTGGCGGGCTGACCGCTCCACTGCAGCTCGGAGGGGACGGCCCAGCTGGTGCCGAGCGTGGTGTTGGCGATCGCCCACGGCACCCACTTGTCCAGCAGCGCCTTGGCGCGGGCGTTGCCGGTCTGCAGGTAGAGTTCCGCGATCCGCTGCATCGACCAGACCTGCATGCCGAACCACTGGTTCGACGGCGGGTCGTGGTAGACGGGCTTCTCGTCGTAGAACATGCCGTAGAAGGTCGACGTGCCGGCCGGCGGCTGGGCGTAGGCACCGTTCCAGCTGTTGGTGGCGCCACCGGCGATGCCGCCCTCGGCGGACTGGAGCCAGGTGTAGAACTCCAGCTGCCGTTCCATGCTCTTGGTCCAGTCGTCGCTACCGGTCGGCGACTTCGGCTTGAGTTCTGCCACGTTGGTAAGCGCCCAGGCCGCGAACGGGTTCTGGTAGCCGAAGTGGGCGTGGCTGGAGCCGATCCGCCAGGACCAGTTCTGGCTCGTCTCGTATGCGCCGCCCCAGGCGTAGTACCAGGACAGCAGGTAGTGCGCCGAGTCCCGGCCGCTGCCGGCGGGACAGGTGCTGGCACCCACGCAGTTGCCGATCCGCTTGAAGTACTTGTCGAACATGGCGTACCGCAGGTAGTCGCCCATCTTGGCGGCCTTGCCCACGGTGGTCATCACGTCGGCCGCCTTGCCCTGTTCCTTGGCCCAGGTGAGCGCCCAGTAGGCGGCCTGCACGGCGCGGGCGTCGGCGTCCGGCGCGTTTGTGTACTTCCACTGCTTCGCCGGGGCGTTGGCTTCCTTGATGAACAGGTCGAGGTAGCCGTACTGGCCGCCGTGGGCGAAGGTCTCGCAGGACGGCTGCGGGATGGTCTCCCACACCGACTCCTGCGGGCCGCGCTGGAAGGTGTTGATGTACGCGACGCGGGTGGTGCCGTCGCCGCAGCGGCCGAAGCCGTAGGTGTTGTCCACGTCGAGCAGCCAGTGCATGCCGTAGATGTCGCCGGTGCCGTAGGTGGACTGCAGCTCGTTGCGCAGCGGGTCCTGGCCCACCGGCACCGACGGTTCCAGCGCCGACGGGTACTGGCTGGGCAGCAGGTGCTCGGCCGCGTACTGCGGGGTGCCGGCGGCGCCTGCGGTCGGCTGGTCGGCGTGTGACGGGATGATGTACTTCTCCATCACCGTCCACGAGTTGTTGAACGGGGCCCAGTTCTGGGTCACCCGGCCGTACTGCGCCTCCAGCCAGATCCAGAAACTGAACGCCTCCGACGTGGTTTCGTGGCCGTGGTCCGGCGCCTCGACGATAAGCGTCTCGATCGAGTGGTACGGCACGCCCTCGGGGCTGAAGTAGCCCGAGTTCTTGATTTTGCCGTACTGCTCCAGGAACCGGGCGATGTACTCGTTGTCCCCGCCGGGAACATCGTTGTCGATCTCGGTGACGGTGACCGTCGCCGGCGTGTGACCGGTGGCGGTGGCGGTGATCGTCGCCGTGCCGCCCACCGTGTCGGCGTCCTCGGCGGCGTCGACCTCGATGGGGACGCCGGAGTTCCAGTTGGACGTCGTCAGGGTCGCCGTGGCCGGGGAGACGGTGACGTCCGCGTCACCCGTACGGGCGATGGTCACCGGCACGTTGCCGCTCGGTGCCGCACTCAGCTTGAGGTTGAAGGTGGAGCTGTCGCCCTCGGCCACGCTCAGCGTGGTCGGGGTGGCCACCAGGGCCGGTCCGGTGGCGGGGTCGACCGTGACGGACCGTTCCGCGGTGGCGCTGGCCCCGGCGTTGTCGTACGCCTTGGCCTGCACCGTGTAGCTGCCGGCCGGCAGGCTGTCCATCGTGTAGGCGTACGGCGCCGTGGTGTCGGTGTTGACCAGCAGCCCGTTGCGGTAGAACTCCACCCGGCTGACGGTGCCGTCGGGGTCGCTGGCGGTGGCCGTCAGCGGAACGCTCGCCGGCGCCACGAAGGGCCCGGCCGGGACGCTGAGGGAGACGGTGGGCGGCTGGTTGGTGGAGGCGCCGTTGCAGGTCACCCCGTTGAGCGTGAACGAGGTGGGCTTCGGGTTGCTGCCGCTGTAGGAGCCGTTGAAGCCGATGTTCGTTGACGCACCGGTGGCCAGGTTGCCGTTGTACGACTCGTTGGTGGCGGTGACCTGGTTGCCGGTCTGGCTCCACCTGGCCGACCAGCCCTGGACGACCCGCTGGTTGCCGGGGAAGGTGAAGCCGAGCGTCCAGCCGTTGATGGGGTCACCCAGGTTCTTAATCGTGACGTTCGCGGTGAAGCCGTTGTTCCAGTCGTTGGTCGTGTAGACCACGTCGCATGCCGGGGCCGCCTGCGCGGCGCCGGCCGGCAGGATCACCCCGCCGACGACCAGCGCTGCGGTGGCGATCACCGCCAGTGTGCGGCGGCGTCTTGCCCAGAGTCTCATGTGCGCGGTGTCTCCTCGGGCCGGGCCGGGGTTTGGGGCCCCGGCGGAGGCGCCTCTCCGCGTGTGTGGCTAGGCAACGGAGGCGCCCGGAAAGGGGTCCCGGCGCGGTGGCCGGGGGAAGGGGAAGGGTGGGGGGTGCGCGCCACGGGGGCGGCGAACCGATCCTTCGGGTCGGGCGCCGTCCCGGAGCGGATCCGGTTGCCCTCGGCGTCCCGCGCTCGCGTGAGCTGGCTATCGACAGTCTGGCATGGAAGCGCTCCCACGTACAGGCCGACGGGCCAATTAGACACGTACATGTTTCGATCTCGTTGAGGGGCTTTCACAAACGCGTGACGGGCGTTACAGTCGCTGCATCGTCCATGGGAGCGCTTCCATCGACGCAGGTAAGGCGTGACAACCGGATCCGTCCCCCAACGGAGCCGGCGCAATGTCCACGAAGGGCCGACGGCGGGCCAGCCCGGACGCCGCCGTCAGCCGACACCCATCGGCACGAAGGGAGGTGGAACCAGAGCCACTCGCGTGGCCGGCTCCCGCTCGCCACGCACGGGACGCCCAAATCACTCGTGCGTGTGCATCGCAACCGCTGGGGACGGGGGTTGCCCTCCCCCGTCCCCACACCCTAAACCCCCACGTCCAGGAAAGCACCGGCCGACAGGACAGGCGCACGCCGTCCGGTCGGCGGCTGCCCGTGGACCGGTCTGCCGCATCAGCTCGGCCGGCGGCTCTCATCCTCTGGTGCCCAGTTCGCGCTGCCCACGCCCGCCCCATTGTAGGCGCTGCCCGGTTGGCAATAGCTAGTATGCTAGTATTCTAGCTATGGTTGATAGGGCGAAGCGGCAATTTAACGTCTACCTCGATCCGGAACTCGTGCGCCGTGTGAAGTACCTGTCCATCGACCAGGGACTGTCACTGTCCGCCCTGGTGGAGCGGGCGCTCACGGAGTACGTGGACCGGGCCGGAACGACTCGGGGGGACCAGCGATGAGAGTGATGCCCCTCGTGTTCGTCACGGACGTCGACACGGCGGCCGACTTCTTCCGCCTCCTCGACCTTGACCTGGACGTGCGGGGCCGGGCCGGCGGATGGGCCGAACTGGTGGGTTCCGGTGGACTGGTAGGACTGCACACCGCGACAGCCACCGACTCGCCGGCGCGACCGGGAAGCTGTGCTCTCGGCTTCGTGACCGACGGGCCCCTCGAACCGATCTGGGACCGCCTCGTCGCCCATGGCTACGCCGACGCGCACATCATCGACGAGGGCTTCGGCCGGTCGCTGCGGGTCACCGGACCGGATGCGATGGAAATACAGATCAACGAGCACGACCAGGAGTTGTACGCGTGACCCGCACCGTGCGGCGGGCCAGCCGCGACGACGCTTCCGCGATCCGGGTGGTTGGGCTCACCGCATGGCCTGCCACCTACCGCCCGCTGGCCGGTGACGACTATGTGGCGTACGGCCTCAGCATCTGGTGGTCGACGGCCGCTGTGCTTCGATCCATGCAGACCGGCCGAACGTACGTCGCCGAGGAAGGCGGCCAGGTGGTCGGCACCGCCACGGCGGGCGAGAAGGACGGCGCGTGCGTGTTGTGGAAGCTGTACGTGCTGCCGACGGCGCAGGGCCGGGGCATCGGCTCGGACCTGCTGGCCGCGGTCATCCGGGACGCATCGGGAGATGCGGTGCTCCTCGAGTACGCCGAGGGCAACCACCGGGCGGCCCGGTTCTATCGCGACAGGGGATTCCGGGAGATCCGTCGGGAGGCCGCCGGGCGTTTCGGTTGGCCGGCTCAGGTGTGGATGCGGCTCGACGTGGACGCGTAGCGGGTCGGCGGGAACTCGAAGGCCGGCACGGGGGATGGTCTTCTACCCTCTCCCGGTGAGCGGTGGCGAAGACCATACGAGATTCCGGGAGAAGTGGCCTGCTGGCCACCGTGGGCACCCATCACATCGCCGGCGGCAGTTGGACCGAGGAGTTCTTCGTCGAGATTCAACGGCTCTATGAGCGCTTCGATCCGGCGACGCCACCGGACCTGCGGCTGGAAACCGCGCAGGACATCCCGACGGACGATCGGGAGCTGACCACGTCCGGTCGATTCGGGCCGGCGACCTTCCACCGGTACGAGTGGGAGCTGCCGTACTCGACCGCGGAGTACCTGGATCTGCTGCTGACCTATTCCGGGCATCGCGCTTTCGCACGCGCAGCGGAGCGGACTGCAGGAGTCCTTCGCCGGGCTCATCGACGGTAGCTGCGGGAGCCGAGTCGTCAAGCGGTACCTGACCGAGCTGAGGGTCGCCCGCCGAAGCGGGTGAACCGCACGCCGGTGCACCGTGGACAGACGTCGGCTGACCGCCCGCCGGCGCCTGCCGCCGCCCGGCAGCGGACGGGTCCCCGGTCCGACCGCGTCAAGTCGGACCGGGGACCCTGGGGAACCTGCCGCCCCGGTGCCTCACTACCGGGGCGGCGGGCCGGCCCGGTAGCCGCCGCAATCGCGGCGGTGGGCCTGGTCGGGCGCTGCTACGACAGCGGCGGGTAGGCGTTCTGCATCAGTTGCTGGAACTGCGCGGCGAACCACGCACCGGAGATCGGTGCGTTGGGCAGCGCGCCGCTCATGTTGTTGCCGTTGCGCTCGTTGCCGGTGTACGTCGGATCGCACATCCGGTCGAAGCCCTTGCCCTCGTCGTTGTCGATGAGCTCGCTGGAGCCGTCGGACTCACCCGGCGGCTTGACCCAGACGTACGCGTCGATGCCCGGCTCCGGCGCGGCCGTGGGCCGCTCACCCAGGCCCGCTCCGGACTGGTTGCACCAGTTGCCGGTGTGGAACCGCCGGTCCACCCGGCCACCGTTGACGTAGTCGTTCACGTTGGTCATCGGCCCCGGGCCGGTGGGCCGGGCGGCGCCGCCCCAACCGTTGCGCGAGGTGTCGATGAGCATGCCGATGTTGGGGTCGAAGCCGATCGAGGCGAGCCGGGTCCGGAACGCCTGGGCGAAGGTCAGTTCGTCGACGTACTGGTTCCAGTCAATCCAGTCCGACTGCCGGACGGTGGTGCCCTGCACCGAGTCGGTGATCTTGACGTATGGCTCCCGCAGCGCGGAGTAGTTGGCCGTGTTGACGATGAAGCCGTGCACGTTGTTCACGGTGCTGCCGGAGGCGGTGGCGGCCGTCTTGAGGATGTCGGCAGTCGGGTTGAAGTTGCTGTCCCAGCCGATCCAGCCGTGGTGCGCGGCGTCGACGTAGTTGTACACGTTCGGGATCGCGCCCAGTTTCGCCAGGGCGTAGCCGACGCCGTTGACGTAGGCGCCGTTGGCCTTGACCGTGTCGCACATCGCGGTGCCGCCCGGCTGGCCGGAGGTGTTGGTCACCAGGTTGGGCAGCGAGTCGATCTCGACGATGTTGATGATGCGCAGGTCACGGTACTTCGCGTCACCCTGGATGGCCGCGATCGGGTCGATGTACTCGGACTTGTACCGGGGCAGCTCGTCCGGCTTCAACTCACCGTTGGAAGCCAGCGCCGAGCAGTCCCGGCCGGGCAGGTTGTAGATGACGAACTGGACGTAGTCCGCGCCCTGGTCCAGTGCCTCGTCCAGGTGGTCACGCACGCCCATCGCGCCGTTGGAGCTGCTGTCCGGGGTGCCGTTGATGGCGGCGATCCGGTCGATCCACACGGCGGTCGGGTTGTTCGACACCCGGTTGCCGCCGGCCACGGACTCGGCCTTGGCCTTCCACTCGGGGTTCACGTAGCCCTGGGCACCGAGGTACGGGTTGTTCACCCGGCCGGGTCCGGGCGGTGGGTCGGTCGGTGGGTCGGTCGGCGGATCGGTGGGCGGGTCGGTCGGCGGATCGGTGGGGCCGCCGCCGCCGTTGCAGGTGACGCCGTTAAGCGTGAACGAGGTCGGCTTCGGGTTGCTGCCGCTCCACGCTCCGTTGAAGCCGATGCTGGTCGAGGCGCCGGTGGCGAGGTTGCCGTTGTAGCCGGCGTCTCTGGCCGTGACCTGGCTGCCGGACTGGGTGTACGTCGCCGACCAGCCCTGCTGCACCCGCTGGCTGCTGTTGGGGAAGGTCCAGCCGAGGGTCCACCCGTTGACCGGGTCGCCGAGGTTCTTGATGGTGATGTTGGCGGTGAACCCGCCCGGCCAGTCGCTCGTGGTGTAAGCCACGTCGCACTGGACCGCGGCCTGGGCCGCGGTGCCCGGTAGGGTCACCAGTCCGCCCGCGACCAGGGCACTCGCGCCGGCGAGCGCGAGAACCCGGCGTCGGCCGGACAGTCTTGTCAGGTTCATGCGACAGATCTCCTTGGCGAAGACCGGATCCGGTAGCGACCCGGCGGGGGACCCGGCGGCGCCCGGCGCGGATGGCCGTCGCTGCCTCGGGATGACGGGGGTGTGCGGAGGCGCCCGACCCGGACGGGCTGGTGCGGTTCACTGCCGGCGCTGACTCGCCCGGCGGCGGGATGTCGAACCGGTAAGAACCGGCTGCCCTCGACATGTCGCCTGCCCGCGGGATGGCTCCAAGACCCGCGTGCAGCGATTCTCGCATGGGAGCGCTTCCATGGCAACGCTTCGATGCTGATTGGCGGCGCCGGCCCGCTGCGGTGATCGAGGCCTGTGCGATCGTGGATTCCTGCCACGGTCGGGGTAGGACGCTGGAAAGGAACGGCTGATGATCACGGACCCCACCCTGCTTCGGATCGGCGAGGCCGTTCAGCTCAGCCACCGGGGCGAGCGGGAAACCGCCCGGCTCCAGTTCGCCCAGATCTGGGCGGAGATCGGCGGTGACCAGGGGGATCCCCTCCAGCGGTGCACGCTGGCGCACGCGATGGCCGACGTGCAGGACGACCCGCGTCAGGAACTGCTGTGGGACCAGCGCGCGCTGGCCGCCGCCGACCTGATCACCGACGAGCGGGTCGCCCAGGCCGGGGTGCCGCTCTCGGTGGCCGGCCTGTACCCCTCGTTGCACCTCAACCTGAGCGAGTGCTACCGCAAGTTGGGCGACATCGATCGGGCCCGGGACCATCTCCAGCAGGCGCGGGCAACGATCGGCGCGCTCGGCGACGACGCCTACGGCACGCTGATCCGGGACGGCCTGGAGCAGGTGGCCGACCGACTTCGCTGACCCGGGGGCGAGGACCGGTCGCTCAGGGAGCGGGCCGGAAGCTCTGCCGCACCATCAACAGATTGGTCTTGTTCACCGACCAGTCGAACTCGCCGGTCTGCCAGGCGATCGTGTACGCCCGTCCGGCCGCGTTGGCCAGCATCCGGTACGCGTGCACCGGCATCCCCTTGGCGTTGGTCCACCGGCACTCCCACTCGGCTCCCTGGTAGGAGTCCACCGCCTGGATCACCACCTTCTCGTACCCGGGCAGCAGACCGCCGCCGGTCAGCCGGCGCTCCTCGGCGGCGAGGTAGTCGGCGGGCCGGTCGGTCGGCGGAGTGGACGGGTCGACGCTGAGCACCCGCGAACCCTCCGGCTCCTTGAAGCAGCGCACCGGCCCGTCCATATAGGTCAGCCAACCGACCGGAGCGGCGATCCGGAACGCCGTGGCGTCCACGTACCAGGTCCAGCCGTCGGTCAACGCGTAGGGCTCGTCGCTGGGTCGGGGAGCGGGGGTGACCCTGGCGGCGTCGGCGGGTGGCGTGCCGCACCGGAACGCCGCCATCGCG
Organism: Plantactinospora sp. GCM10030261; assembly: GCF_042666615.1. Lineage (NCBI taxonomy): Bacteria > Bacillati > Actinomycetota > Actinomycetes > Micromonosporales > Micromonosporaceae > Plantactinospora > Plantactinospora sp. GCM10030261. The sequence goes on along the minus strand of NZ_JBHTDD010000030.1, from coordinate 46,986 downwards.
GCCGGGATGCCCGTGCCGCCGGGCGAGGCCGAGCCACCGGGGTTGAGCGTCGGCGTGCCGGTGCTGCCGGGGCCAGGTGTTCCCGCACCGTCCCGGTCGACGAGTTGCCAGGCCACGACCGCCCCGGTGGTGACGACCGTCAGCAGCGCCGCGAGTAGCGTCCAGCGCCGCCAGCGGGAGTCGGGCGCGGTCGGCGGGGACGGTCCGGGGCTGCCGGTCCGTCGCTGCCCGGTCGGGTCCGTCCCACCGGTGCCGGGGACCGTCGCTTCGGTGGAGAGCCGTGCGGACGATCCCGCGGCCGTCGACGCCTCGGCGCCGGACGCGCCGCTGGCGGAGGCTGGTGCGCCGGCCCGCCGGGCGCCGTCCCTCGTCCGGTCGCCGCCGGCCGGTGCGCCGGCCCGCACGGACCTGTCGCTCGTCCGGTCACCGCCGGCCGCGGTGTCCGGGCCGCCGGTCCGGCCCGCTGCCCCGACCGCCTCCCGGGACGCGGCCTCCCGGGGCGCCGCGGCAGCCGGGCGGCGTGCCGGCCGGGCGGGGCCGCCCGCCACCTTGCGCAGCAGCCGTTCCACCTCGTCGTACCCCAGTCGCTTGCGGGGATCGCGGCGGAGCAGGCCATCGAGTACCGGCCGGAGCGCGCCCGCGTGCGGGGCCGGGTCGGGCGGCACGGTGGCGAGTGCGGTGAGGGTGGCCATCGACGTTCGGCGGGCGTACGGGGACCGGCCCTCGACCGCCGCGTAGAGGGTCGCGCCCAGCGACCACAGGTCCGCCTCGACCGTCGACACACCCTCGGCCGCCCGCTCCGGGGCGACGTACTGCGGCGAGCCCATCACCATGCCCGGCCGGGTCATCCGACCGTCGTCCTCGGCGCGGGCCAGCCCGAAGTCGGTGAGCACCACCCGGCCGTCGTCGGCGACCAGCACGTTGTGCGGCTTCACGTCACGATGCAGGACGCCGGCCGCGTGCGCGGCGCGCAGCGCGGCCAGCACCGCCAGGCCGATCTCGGCGGCCCGCTCGACGGTGAGCGGGCCGTCGGTGGTCACCACCTCGTGCAGCGACCGGGACGGCACGTACTCCATCACGATCCACGGGTTGTCGCCCTCGTTCACGACGTCGTACACCCGGACCACGTTGGGATTGTTGAGCCGGGCGGTGTGCCGCGCCTCCCGCATGGTGCGGTCGCGCAGCGTCTCCCGGTCCTCCTCGGCCAGCCAGGCCGGGGGCACGACCTCCTTGACCGCCACCTCGCGGCGCAGCATCTCGTCGCGGGCGAGCCAGACCCGGCCCATGCCGCCGCTACCGACCAACTGCAGCAGCCGGTACCGGTCGCCGATCCGTACCTGTTGCACCACCCGCCTCCAGAACGTGACTCGGGGTAAACGATATCGAGCCGTGCCGGAGGTACGCATCCGCTGAGCAGCGCACTGATCAGGGATCGCGCACGCGGGGTCGAAGCCCACGCCCAGATTGCGATCCGGGTCGTCGAGACGTGCGCTTCATCCCTTTCGTTGGGGCCGAAATGCCAGGATCGCGGAGGTCGGGGGCCGTCGCGCCCCAGATCATGCCGTCAGGAGGCCAGGCCGGCCGGGGTGAACAGGTTGCCCTCAGGGACCACGATGCGGGCACGGAACTGGCCGGGTGGACGCGGCTCGGAACGGTCGCGCACCGCGTCGGCGTAGACCGCCGCCGTGCGGGCGGCGATCGACGGCCAGCCGTACCGCCTGCCGACCATGTTCCGGGCGCGGCGGGCCACCCGGCGGGCGAAAACCTCGTCGTCGAGCAGGGTGCCGACGGCGCTGGCGAGAGCGTCCGGGTCGCTGTGCGGGAAGGTCACCCCGGTGACGCCGGGCTGGACAATCTCGGCCAGACCGCCGGTGGCGGCGACCGCGAGCGGCGCGCCGGCCGCCGCCGCCTCCAGGGCGATCATCCCGAACGGCTCGTAGAGGCTGGGCACCACGGTGGCGTCGGTGGCGCCGAGCACGGCCGGCAACTGCTTCTCCGACAGGAAGCCGATGAACCGGACGGTGTGCTCCAGCCGCAGCCGGCGGGCCTCCTCCTGCAACTCGGCGCGGTACGGCCCGTCCCCGGCGACCAGCACCCGCAGGTCCGGATGCCGTTGGCGTAGCCGGGGCACCGCCCGGACCAGGTGTTGCACGCCCTTCTCGTACACCAGCCGGCCGGCGAAGCCGACAAGCGGACCGTCGCCGGCGTACCGGCCGCGGGCCGCGGCGACCGCCTGTGACCGGGCCCGCCAGGCGCGGTCGTCGACGCCGTTGGGCACCACGGCGATCCGTCCGGCCGGCAGGTCGAACAGGCCGGTCACCTCGTCGCGCATGTAGCCGGAGCAGACGATGACCCGGCTGGACTCGTGGGCGAGCCAGTGCTCCACCGAGTGGATCGCCTTGTTCAGCTCGCCGGGCAGCCAGCCCTGGTGCCGGCCGGCCTCGGTGGCGTGGATGGTGGTGACCAGCGGCAGGTCGAGGTGCTCGGCGAGGGTGACCGCGGTGTGCGCGACCAGCCAGTCGTGCGCGTGGATGACGTCGTACCGGTCGGTGGCGGCGGCCCGCAGTGCCGTGCGGGTCAGCGTGTGGTTGAACGCCATCGTCCAGGCCAGCAGGGACGGGGTGGCCAGCGGGAAGCTGACCGGGTCCTCGGGCGCGCGCAGGACGCGGACACCGTCGACGTACTCCTCAACCGGCGCCCCGGCGGCGTGCCGGGTCACCACGGTGACCTCGTGCCCGGCGGCGGTCAGCGCGAGCGACAGGGCGTGTACGTGCCGACCCAGGCCGCCGACCAGCACCGGCGGGTATTCCCAGGACAGCAGCAGCACCCGCCGCCGCGTGGCCGTCTGGATGTCGATCACCTCGGCGCTGACTGGCATCCGCACGCCCCCTTCTCCGTCGGCCCACCGCGCGCAGCATCGGGCGCCGGTGGGGCGCCACCTCACGTCATCGGGATAGGAACCATCCTGCCGAACGCCGGAAAACCGGCGGAGACGAAGCGGTTTCGGCGATGTGACGAGGTCACGCCGTCCGTCGGGCGCGCAGCACCTCGGCGACCGACCAGGCCTGGAAGGGGCAGCCGGTGGCGGTGTGCGGGGCGAGCCCGTCCGCGGTCTCGCTCACCGATCCTAGGCCGAACTCGGGCAAATGAGAATCTATGCCCGTAAATAGCTCGTCGATTGGCACGCCGGCCCGCCGGGCGGCGTCCGCGTACGGGCCGATCAACCACGGCCAGACGGTGCCCTGGTGGTAGGCGGCGTCCCGATCGGCCGGACCACCCCGGTGCCGGCCGAGGAAGCCCGGACTGTCCGGCGCCAGGCTGCGCGGGCCGAGCGGGGTCAGCAACCCGGCGGCCAGCACGCCGAGCGTCCGGGCGTCCGGGGTCAGCGGGGCGGCCGGCAGCGACCACGCCAGCAACTGGTTGGGCCGCAGCAGGTCGTCGTCCTCCGCCGCCACCCCCCGCGGATAGGCCGGCGCCGGCGCGTCCACCACGTCGTGGAGCCAACCGGTCGGCGCGGGAAACCGGCGCCGGAACGCCTCGACGGCACGTTCGCGGGCGGCGGTCACCGGCCCCGCCCCGCCCGCCACCCGGTTGGCCAGCGCGGCCACCCCGGCCAGCCCGTTGACCCACAACGCGTTGACCTCCACCGGCTTGCCGGCCCGCCGGGTCACCGGCCGCCCGTCCACGCGGGCATCCATCCAGGTCAGTGCCGTGCCCGGGGCGCCGGAGGTGAGCAGCCCGTCGGTGTCGACCCGGATGCCGTACCGGGTGCCCGCCAGATGCCCGTCGACCACCGACCGCAGCGCCGGCAGCAGCTCGGCGGCCAGATCGGTGTCCCCGGTGACGGTCACGTGCCGGGCCACGGCGTGCAGGAACCACAGGCTCGCGTCCACGGTGTTGTACTCGACCTGGCCGGTGTCCGCCGTGTTGGCCAGCATGCCCTCCGAGACGGTTGCCGCGTAGGCCCGCAGCAGGTCCCGTCCCTCGTCGGCCCGGCCGGTGCACAGGAACAACCCCTCGTACGCGGTCATCGTGTCTCGCGACCACGCCCCGAACCACGGATAGCCGGCCACCACGTCCGGTCCGGCCGGCGTGTCGACCACGAACGCGTCGGCGGCCAGCGCCAGGGTGGCCTCGACCGCGTCGGCCGGCCGGGCGCCGGCCAGCACCGCCCGGGTTCGCCGCCGGGCCGCCGCGATCACCTCCGTCGCGGGCGGCGGCGGGTCGGCCAGCCCGCCCGCCCCGGAGCCGCCCGTCCCGGTGTTGTCCGCCCAGGCCAGCACCTCGCACGTCGCGCCCGGCCCGGCCAGCTCCGCGGTGAACCCGCCGGCGTGCCACAGGTCCTCCTCGGCGGTCAGCCCCCGCTCGGCCTCCGTCCGGTGCCGTACGCCGTGCCACCACTGGCCCGCCGGCCGCCACCCCGGGCCGTGCAGCCGGACCGCCCGGTCGACGACCACGCCACCGGCGGCCGGTGCCATGTCCAGGCCCGGCCCGTCGGCCCGGCGCTCGCCGTGCGCGTCCCGCCAGGTGCACACCGCGGCCAGGTCCAGGCGCACCGGGGGACCGGAGAGCAACCGGTGCACCACCGCGACCGCCGCCCGGCCGCGCGTCATCGCCAGCTCACGTTCGATCACCACGTCGCCGATCCGCCACCGCCAGCGCGGCAGGCCGTCGTCGAGATCGAAGCGTTCCAGCAGGTCGAAGCCGCGCGGATCGACCGTGCCGTCGGCCCACTCGTGCCCGCCCAGCCGGACCCGGGCGCCGGAGGGCAGCGTCACCGCCGGGTCCAGGGACACCAGCCCCATCCGGCGGTACGCCGGCACGTCGCCGGCCACCACCAGCAGGCCGTGGTACCGGCGGGTCCGGACACCGGACACGGTGCCCATGGCGTACCCGCCGACGCCGTCGGTGACCAGCCACTCGCGGGCGGTGCCGGCGGCCAGGTCGGTGCAGACCTGCGGGCCGAACCGGATCTCGATCACATGCTCCTCCAAGGGTCGGGCGTGGCGGTACCCGTACCATGCCCCGGAAACATTTCCCCATGTGGTCAACCCGCTGACGAAAGATCGAGTACCGGAGGTGATGTCGGCCGTGCCGCCCCCGACCAGCCCCGCCGACCCCGAGCGGTTGCGGCTCGCCGAGGCCGACGCCGGTGAGCGGCCGTGGCGGGACTGGGGCCCGTACCTGGCCGAGCGTGCCTGGGGGACGGTCCGCGAGGACTACAGCGAGCACGGCACCGCCTGGGGCTACTTCCCGCACGACCACGCCCGGTCCCGCGCGTACCGGTGGAACGAGGACGGTATGGCCGGGGTGTGCGACGAGCGCCAGACGTTCTGCCTCGGGCTGGCGCTGTGGAACGAGGCCGACCCGATCCTCAAGGAACGCATGTTCGGGCTCGACGGCGCCGGCGGCAACCACGGTGAGGACGCCAAGGACTACTGGTGGTACCAGGACTCCACACCGACCCACTCGTGGATGCGGTGGCGGTACCACTATCCGCAGGCCGCCTTCCCGTACGACGATCTGGTCGCGGTCAACGGGCGGCGCCGCCGCGACGAGTCGGAGTACGAGCTGGTCGACACGGGGATCTTCGACGACGACCGGTACTGGGCGGTCACCGTCGACTACGCCAAGGCCGGGCCGACCGACCTGTGCCTGCTGGTCACCGTGGCCAACCGGGGGGACCGGGCGGCCCGGCTGCACGTGCTGCCCACGCTGTGGTTCCGTAACACCTGGTCCTGGGGGCTGCCCGGCCGGATCGAGATCCCGCGGATCGTGGGGGAGCCGGGCGCGCTTGTCGCCCACCACGCCGAACTCGGCCAACTCGTGCTCGCCGGGGAGGGCGCACCGGAGCCGCTGCTGTGCGACAACGAGACCAACACCCGCCGGCTGTGGGGGCTGCGGGGCCGCAGCGACTACCCGAAGGACGGCATCAACGACCACGTGGTGACCGGCGCAGCAACGGTCAACCCGCGTCGGCGGGGCACCAAGGGCGCGTTGCACTACGCCCTGGAGGTGCCGGCCGGCGGGGAGACGACGATCCGGCTGCGGTTGGCGGCCATCGCGCCGCCGCCGGCCACCGGGCCCGCGCCGACGCTGGACCTGGGGGCCGGGCACGCCGCGGTGCTGGCCGCCCGGCGAGCCGAGGCGGACCGGTTCTTCGCCGGGCTGATCCCGGCCGACGTCCCCGCCGCCGAGGCCGCGGTGGCCCGGCAGGCCGTCGCGGGCCTGATGTGGGGCAAGCAGTTCTACCACTTCGACGTGCGGCAGTGGCTCACCGGCGACCCGTCCGCCGTGCCGCCGCCGGCCGGTCGCCGGCACGGGCGCAACAGCGCCTGGACCCACATGAGCAGCTTCGACGTCATCTCCATGCCCGACCCCTGGGAATATCCCTGGTACGCGGCCTGGGACCTGGCCTTCCACTGCGTGAGCATCGCCCGGGTCGACCCGGGATTCGCCAAGAGCCAACTGCTGTTGCTGCTGCGCGAGTGGTACCTGCACCCCAACGGCCAGATCCCGGCGTACGAGTGGGCGTTCGGCGACGTCAACCCGCCGGTGCACGCCTGGGCGGCGCTTCAGGTGTTCGCCATCGACGGCGGCCGGGACTTCGACTTCCTCGCCCGGGTGCTGCACAAGCTGCTGCTCAACTTCACCTGGTGGGTCAACCGCAAGGACACCGGCGGCAACAATGTCTTCGAGGGCGGGTTCCTGGGGCTGGACAACGTCGGCCCGTTCGACAGGTCGGCCGCCCTGCCGGTCGCCGGGGTGCTGGAGCAGTCCGACGGCACCGGCTGGATGGCCATGTACGCGCTGAACCTGCTGGACATGGCGCTGGTGCTGGCCGTGCACGACCACGCGTACGCCGACCTGGCCACCAAGTTCTTCGAACACTTCGCGTTGATCGCCGCGGCCGCGTACGAGCAGGGACTGTGGGACGCCGGGGACGGCTTCTTCCACGACGTGCTGCGATTGCCCGATGGCACCCGGGTGCCGTTAAAGGTCCGTTCGGTGGTGGGTCTGCTGCCGCTGGCCGCCACCACCCGACTGACCTCCGAGACGCTGCGCCGGCTGCCCGACGTGGCGGCCCGGCTGCGCTGGTCACTGGCCAACCGACCGGAGTTCGCCGAGGTGGTCGGCTCCCGGCGGCTCGGCCCGGACGGCCGGCAGCAGCGGCTGCTGTCCATGGTGGGGCCCGAGCAGATGGTCCGGCTGCTGGCCCGGATGCTCGACGAGGAGGAGTTCCTGTCGCCGTACGGGCTGCGGACACTGTCCCGCGCGCACCTCGCCGAACCGTTCAGCGTGACCCTCGGCGGGCAGGTCTGCACCGTCGGGTACGAGCCGGCCGAGTCGACAAGCGGCCTGTTCGGTGGCAACTCCAACTGGCGCGGGCCGATCTGGATGCCGACCAACTACCTGCTGATCGGGGCACTGCGTGACTACGCGGCGTTCTTCGGCGACGACCTACTGATCGAGTACCCGACCCGGTCAGGCAGGAAGCACACCCTCACCGAGATCGCCGACGACCTGTCCGAGCGGCTGATCAGGCTGTTCCTGCCGGGGGAGGACGGCCGGCGGCCCATCTACGGGGCGACCGAACTGTTCCAGACCCACCCGGACTGGAAGGACCTGATCGTGTTCCCCGAGTACTTCCACGGCGACAACGGCGCCGGCCTGGGCGCGTGGCACCAGACCGGCTGGACGGCGCTGGTTCTGGACCTCATCCTGACGAAAGGACGGGCCACTCGTTAACGCCGTTCGTATGGACGGGCCCCTTGTTAACGCCGGCACGGAGGGCGCGAGGTGGGTCCGCGCGGTGTAGACCACGCCACCAGATCCGGGTGGGCGTTGGTAGGGTCCGGACGTGTCGATCATCGTTCCCTCCGCCGCCCCGTCTGACCTTTCATGACGCCGCGGCTGCGCCGCTCCGTCCGGGCGATCGTGCTCGACGAGGACGACCGCATCCTGCTGTGCCGGTTCGTCTTCCCGCACCCAGCCGTGCCGGGCCAGGCGACCTGTGTGTGGGCGGCGCCCGGCGGCGGCATCGAGCCGGGCGAGGACCGGCTGACCGCCCTGCGTCGCGAACTCCGCGAGGAGACGGGTCTGACGGTCACCGCCGACCCGCCGCATGTCTGGCACCAGGAGATCGTCGCCGCCGATCACGCGCCGGGCTTCGACGGCATCGTCAACGACTACTTTCTCCTCCGCGTGCGCCACTTCCAGCCCCGCGGCGATCTGACCGACGACGAACTGGCCGCGGAGAACCTGGCCGAGTTCCGCTGGTGGCGTCTCCCGGAGATCGTCGGCTATGCCGGCACTGACCTGTTCTCGCCCCGCGACCTCGCCACACCGTTGACGGCGCTGCTCACCACGGGCACGCCGACCCAGCCGGTGCACCTCGGCCTCTAGCACCGCGAGGTCAGCTCGGGTGGGTGCCCGGTCCCGGGCACCCACCCGAGCTGGACACGATCAGGACGCGTAGTGCAGCCAGGGGCTGTCGATGCTGAGGATGACGGTGTTGCCGTTCCACGCCTTGACCCTCGCCTTGGCGACTCCGTTGGGAAACTTCACGCTGTCGCGGGCGTTCGCGATCACCTCGCCGAATCGGTTGCCGCAGGAGAGCTTGCCGCTCGACCAGACCTCGGTGAGGCTGTTGTTGACCAGGTAGACCCGCCAGTAGTCGCAGGTCCCGGGACGCTTGGACTGTTCGCCGTCGCCGACGAAGGTGTAGCCGTCGGTGGTGAGGCAGACCCCGGCGTTCCACTCGGTCGTGACGTAGTTCGGGCTCCGGCAGGCGTAGGCAGAGGCTGAGGCCGGGGAGGACGGCAGCACGGCCAGGCCCAGGGCCAGGATCAGACCTCCCATGGTCGCCAACAGTCGTTTCGGCACCGGTACCCCCCGTATTCCGTTCCGGTCCGGCCGTTCGCCGGTCCTGTTCGCGGACAGCCAATCAACGGTGGCGGTGCTGGGTAATCTCCCCGCGGGAGGATCTTGGACTCATCCCGGGGAGGGACCGGGTGGGGCACCGGCGTAGCCGCTCCGGACGTCGACGAGCCGGTCGACGAACCGGGAGAAGCCGTCGTCCTCGACGCCGTCGGTGACCGAGGTGGCGGCGGCGAGGACGTCGGGATGGGCGTTGTCCATGGCGACGCCGTGCCCGACGAGGGTGAGCATCGGGATGTCGACGGGCATGTCGCCGAAGGCGACGGTGTCCTCGGCGGCCACCCCGACCACGTCGAGCGCGCGGAGGACGCCGGAGGCCTTGTCGATCCCGGCGGGGGCGATGTCCACGATGGTGGTGCCGGCGATGGTAAGCGTCGCCGTGGTGGGGCCCAGCCCGTGGGTCGACAGCAGGTCGACGAGTTCGCCGGGGGTCAGGTCCGGGTGGCAGAGGGATGGTTCCCCTTTCTCCGGATCAACAAAGTCTTGGCGGCGGCGCCATGTCGTCCGTGGCAGCCTCTGCCCCGTGACCAGCCGACGGCCACCGTCCACCCGTGGGCGGCCGGCTGCCGTACATCGAGCACACAGATGACTGGAACCCCGGCAGGTCCGGTCGGCGACACCGCGGAAGGCGTGCCGGCGAATCGGACAGCGTCAGGGTGCGCTCAAGCTGACACAGGCCTCCCCCGTGAAGGCTTACGTTGATCAACTTTGCTCAGCGCGCTCACACTTCCAGGCCACCGTCGTTGTGTCAAGAGCATCGATGGCGTGCCGGGTCAGGTCCGGGCACTCCCGTTCTCGGCGGATCGCCCGGCCCGGGAGAAGAAGAAGTGCCGGACCTCGGGGTGGAACACATTGATTCCCACCCAGATCGCGAGGCCGCCGAAAAGCAAAGCCGGCACGCCGACGAAGGCACCGACGGTGAAGGCCGCGTACAGGACGAACGCCATGGCCAGCTCGGCGAGCAGGGCGAACACCCAGCCGGCGGTCCAGCCGCGCCGGACCGTCCAGGCGGCCAGTGCCAGCAGGGCGGGGGTGACCATCAGGGAGCCGTACAGGACGAGGAGTTGGTCGGACGGTCCCGTGTCCGGGTTGCGTTCTGCCATGACCGGGAGCAGCAGGAAGGCGCCCAGGAGCACGAGCAGCGACAGCCACGTCTGGATCACCAGCAGGGCACGGGTCTGCTCGACGCGCGGCGGGAGCGCGGGTCGCTTCATGGGAGAACTGTAGCGACAAGCCGGATCCGGTCATCCGCCCGGCGACCTCGCTAGACGGTGTCCATGAACGTTCGCGGGTTCCGGTGAATACCGGGCCTGGCGGACGGAGACACCCACAGCCACCGAGGACAGGTTTCGTTAGGCGACCCGACTGCCTTTGCGATGCTGTAGCCCACGCAACAGCAACCCACGGTAACCACGCCGGTCCAACCACCGCACATCGACTGTTAACTATCACACCAGGTTGTCTCCGGTGCTGCGTGGGCTACAGCAGCGCAAAGGATGCCGAGACCACCACCGTCACCCCAAACGCGACATCACACACGGTACACGGCAGGAGGCCACCGACCACTATCACGTTCCGCAACCAGCGCCGACCTGCCCACCTACACTGACGAACCCGGTGAACGATCCTGGACACCGTCTAGCTTAGCTAGTCGTGCAGCCGGGCGATGTGCCGCATCTTGTTCATCGCGTCCAACGCTGCCACCTTGTACGACTCGGCCAGGGTCGGGTAGTTGAACACCGCGTCGACGAGGTAGTCGACGCCGGCGTCGCAGCCCATCACCGTCTGCCCGATGTGGACCAGCTCGGTGGCGCCGGTGCCGAAGACGTGCACGCCCAGCAGCCGCCGGTCGGTGGGGGAGACCAGGATCTTCAACATGCCGTACGAGTCGCCGATGATCTGCCCGCGCGCGAGTTCCCGGTAGCGGGCGATGCCCACCTCGAACGGGACGCGGGCGTCGGTCAGGTCGTCCTCCGTCCGGCCGACGAAGCTGATCTCGGGAATGGTGTAGATGCCGATCGGCTGGAGCGGCTGCATCTCCCGGACCGGCTCGTCGCAGGCGTGGTGCGCGGCCAGCCGGCCCTGCTCCATCGAGGTCGAGGCGAGCGCCGGGAAGCCGATCACGTCGCCGACCGCATAGGCATAGTCGACCGAGGTGCGGTAGTGCTCGTCGACCGTGATCCGGCCGCGGGCGTCGGCGGTGAGGCCGATCGCGTCGAGGTTGAGGTCGGCGGCGGTGCCCTGCCGGCCGGCCGAGTACATCACCGTGTCGGCGGCGATCTGCTTGCCGCTTTCCAGCATGGCGACCGCGCCTCGGGGATGCCGCTCGACCGAGGCGACCGACTCCCGGAACCGGAACGTGACGGCCAGGTCGCGCAGGTGGTATTTGAGTGCCTCGATGACCTCCAGGTCACAGAACTCCAGCATCCGGTCACGCCGCTCGACGACCGTGACCTTCGTGCCCAGCGCCGCGAACATCGAGGCGTACTCGATGCCGATGACCCCGGCGCCGACGACGACCATGGAGCGCGGTACGCGTTCCAGGTTGATGATCCCGTCCGAGTCGATGATGGTCCGGTCGTCGAAGTCGACGGTGTCCGGTCGCGCCGGTCGGGTGCCGGTGGCGATGATGACCTTGTCCGCGGTCACCGTGGTGGTCTGGCCGGCGTCGTCGGTGAGTCCCACCGTGTGCGCGTCGGTGAACCGGGCGGTGCCGGTGAGCAACCGAACCTGGTTGCGGGCGAACTGGCTGCGGATCACGTCGATCTCGCGGCCGATCACATGCTGGGTACGGGCGGCCAGGTCGCCGACCGTGATGTCCTCCTTGAGCCGGTAGCTCTGCCCGTACATCTCGCGCTGGTTGAGCCCGGTCAGGTACAGCACGGCCTCACGCAGCGTCTTGGACGGGATCGTGCCGGTGTTGATGCAGACTCCGCCGATCATGTGGCGGCGTTCGACCACCGCGACCCGGCGGTCCAGCTTCGCGGCCGCGATGGCGGCCTTCTGACCGCCGGGACCTGAGCCGAGGACCAGCACGTCGTAGTCGTACACGAGCCCAGTGTCCGGGATCGGCGACGATCGCGCACGGTGGGCTGGGCCTCGTCAGCCGTCGTCCCGGTCCACCACGCCCTGGGCGTCGATCAGCTCGGCGAGTTGGTAGAAGGTGTCGCTGATGCCGTGCCGCGGGAAGGTGATGGTGTAGGGCAACGCGGCCGGGGGGACGAAGTCGCATCCCTCCTCGGCCAACACGGCCACCCGGTCGAAGCCGTGCCGGCCCTGGAACAGGCCCACCTCGTGGATGACGTTCTGCCGCGCCAGCCGTCGTCCGTCACCGGTGAAGTCCTCGGCGGTCAGCACGCAGACCGCGAAGCTGCATCGTTCGAGGTAGTCGGCGAGCGCATCGGTGACTGACCGGCCGCCCCACGCGCCGCTCTCGAAGGAGTACACCGGCAGTTCGAACCGGTCGGCGATGAACCGCTGCACCGCGAGCCATTCCGGGTGGGCGCCGTGCGCGATGAATACGCCGCGCGGCAGGCCGGCGGACCGGCGCTCGCCCGCCGCCGAACCGATGAAGTCGCGGGCCACGTCGGCGAACTGGGCGTGGCCCGCGCTGCCGACGTACCGCAGCTTGTGCCGGGCGAGACGCATGCCGAGCAGCGAGCCGAGTTCGATCTGGAGTCGATCGCTCGTCAGCACGGTGAGCAGGCCGGCGGCGAACACGTCACCCGCTCCGGTGTCGTCGGCGATTTCGGCCTTCGGTAGTGGCGTCTGCGCGTAGAAGTCGCCGAGCAGCTTGCCCCGCTCCCGCCGGTATGCCCAGACGCCGGCAGGCAGTTTGACCACGACGACGCCGCTACCCGCCGTCATGCGGTCGACCAACCTCGCGGCCAGCACCTCGTCGGAGTCGCCGTCGGTATGGCCGCCGAGGGCACGGAACTCGCGGTAGTTGACCAGGAGGTAGTCGCTGAGACCCACCAGCCCGTCGATCTCCCGGGTGACGGACACGCTCCACACGTGGCCCGGGTCGAGGCAGATCGCCGTGGCCGGATTCGCGCGTTTCACCGCGGTGAGCAGCTGGAATAACAGTTGGGGGCTACGGTCGTCGAGGAAGGACGTCACGTGGATGAGCCGGGTCCGGGCGAGATAGTCGACGACGGCGTCGAAGTCCCGGGCGAGGTGGTCGGCGAGGCTGTCGTTCGCGCCGGCGTGCGTCAACAGGGTGCGTTCGCCGTCTTCGGCGAACGAGAAGCAGATGCCGGACAGGCGGTGGTCCTCGCGGAACACGAAGCGGTGGTCGATGCCGAGCGCTTCGAACTGCTGCACGCTGGACAATCCGATGACCGGCACCCGACCGGCAACACCCAGGTAGCCGAGTCGGAGCCCGGCCTGGGTCCGGGCGATCGCGTATATCGCGTTGAACGCCGATCCGCCGAGGGTGGTATCGGGACGGGTGGAGCTGACCGCCTCTATCGCGGCGTTGATGGTCGCCGCGTCGACCAGCGCCTCCGTCCCAAGCTCCACGGGGTTGCCGGCCTCGGCCAGCAGGCGTTGGATCACCTCGGTGAGCCGCCGGCCCGCCGCTGGCCTCGCCGAGGGGGAGTTGGTGGCGATGTAGTCGAGGTTGAGCGCGCCGATGCCGACGACATCGAGTGCGAAGCCCGCTCCATCGCCGGATGATCCAGGCTGATCGGCCACGTCGTTCATCTCCTCACCCCATCAGACCTTCGCGCTTCAACATCCGTTCCAGTTCCACGAAGGTTCGGGTGATCCGTCCGCTGGCGAAGTCCAGACGGATCAGACCGGAGATGTTGGAGAAGGTGTCGCAGCCCTCCTCGACGAGTATGGCAACCCGCCCGAATCCGTACCGGCCCTGAAACATGCCAGCCTGGTGAACAGTGTTCTGATCGGTCCAGCCCCGACCACTTGGAGCCGGGTGCTTCGCACTCAACAGGCACACGGCGAAGCCGCATCGGGCCAAGGCCGCCGTCAGCCGCTCCTGATCGGGGTCCCGGCCGCTCGCGGACGCCAACTCGACCGTGGGCAGCCGGCACCGCTGTTCGAGGAAGTCCCGCACCCTCAACCACTGGGGGTGGTTGTCATGCGCGATGAAGACGCCGGGTGGTCGTACTGCCGGGCGTCGCAGGATCTCCGTCTTCTGCAGGAAGCCCTTGTCCAGCGCCGGAAGGTCGCCGGACGCCGGGGAGGACCCTCGGCGGGACTTGTAGCGAGCCAGATCCAGCCCGAGGAAGGCTCCCAGTTCCACCTGGAGGCGTCGGGACGCCAACGCGGCGAGCACGCCAGCGGCGAAGACGTCACCGGCACCCGTCGCGTCCTCCAGTTCGGTTTCGCGGAGGGGGCGGTTCAGCTGGAACCGGTGGGTGAGCAGGCCGTCCGGTACGAGACGGAACACCTCCACCATGTCGTACCGCTTTGTCACGAACGCCGTGCAGTCCGCTCCACAGCGACGCAGCGCCCGCCCGGCGATGATCTCGTCCCGTTCGCCGTGACCGTACCGACCCAGCGCCTTGAACTCGCGATAGTTGACGAAGAGCAGATCGGTGATGGCGAGAAGCCCTTCCACGGCGTCATCGGGTTGTTCCGCCCAGCCGAAGCCGGGATCGAAGCTCAGCCGCAGGTCGGGGTTCAGTCGCTTCGCCCGGGTGAGTACCTCGAGCACCTGGTGGGGAGTGACCGGGTCGAGAAACGAGGTCAGGTGGACGTACCGGGCGCCCGCGAGGTAAGCTGCCAGCGCATCGAGGTTCTCCCCGACGTGGCTTGCCATCTCGATATTGGCGCCCGGATGGATGAGCATGACCCGGTCCGTGTCATCGATGTAGGACAGGCAGGTTCCACTGAGCAGATCGGGGCGCCGCCCGACCCAGCGGTGATCGATGCGCAACTCGTCCATCTGGCCGAGGAACGACAGACCGGGCGCCTCCACACGACCGACCACCCCGACGTAGCCCAGGCTGATACCGACATTCATCTGCGCCAGCGTGAAGATCGTCAACCAGGCCGAACCGCCCAGCGAATAGGCCAGCGACGCCACGCCGAGATGCCGGATCGCCTCGTCGATGGTCCGCTCGTCCACCGGGCCTTCGCGGTTCCATTCGAACCGGGCCACCGATTCGGTGATCCGTTCCGCCGCCCGGCGGGAGAGTTGGGAGGCACTGGCGATGTAGTCGACGTTGAGCGCACCGAAGCCGATGACCTCGGGCACGCCGTCCGGCGCTGGTGGGGGATAGCCAGGCCAGGCCCCGTCCCCGCGCGATGTCGCCGCCATACCTCGATGCTGTTCGATGGGATGGCGCTGGGCAATCGTCCGAGGCGGTGGCGTCAGTGGACGGTCCGGAGCCGATCCGCGAGCAGTGTCCGGACCTCGCCTTCCAGCCGTTCGCCGGCGATGCCCGTCGCCTGGTAACGGACCCGTTCGCCGTCGACCTCCAGTAGCACGGTCACCGTCGCGCCGTCGCGGCGCAGTTCGGCGTCGGTCACCGCCGAGGCCGGGGTACGCCGGCGGGGGGTCGATGTCGGACGGGTGGACCCGGACCACCACTTCCGCGCCCACCGGCGCACCGACGGGAACACCAGCAGCGGGGAGGCCAGCACGGTCAGCCCGATCATCAGGTAGCCGAGCACCTCGGCCGCCACCTCCGCGGCCAGCCGAACGGTGACGACAAACGCGCCGGGTACCGCCAGTGCCGCCAGGACGATCGCGAGCGGGACCAGATCGTATTCGTACGCGTAGACCGCGCCGACGCCGAACACCCCGGCGACGACCAGGGACGTGAAGCAGCCCAGGTCGTCCAGCAGCCAGTTGATGACGCCGTCCCGTCGGTGTACCCGGTAGCCGTCGGCGGTGAAGTCCAGGGCCACCGGGCCACCGGGCTGCGCCCGTACCCCCGTCACGCGTGCCACGGCGTCGGAGCGTACCGGCAACCGGGCGGCAGGTGTGCCCCGCAGGCCGGCGGTCGACCGGCCGGTGCTGTCGGTCGGCCGGGAAAGCCCGTACCGTGGAGGTATGGCCATGTGGTTCCCCCGCCGGCCGGTCGCGCTGCTGACCTGCGCCGCCGTGGCGTTCGTGGCCGGTTGCGGCGGCGGCGACCAGCGGTCACCGGATACGGGTGGGGCGTCGGGTGGCGCGTCGGTCTCGGCGCCCACCGGGCCGACCGCGAGCGTGCCGGTTTCGCCGCCATCGACGGGTGGCCCGTCAGCGGCGGACTACCGGGTGACCTACGACTGGGCGGTGCCGAAGGAGCCGGTGCACGTCGACCACCGGTTGCGGGTACCGATCGCGCCGCCGCCGGCGGAACCGCTGCCGGTGCTGGTCCGCATCGACGTCGGTGACCATCCGGCGGATGATTTCACCCGGATGACCTTCGCCTTCCGTGGTGCCCGTCCCGGGTACGAGGTGGCCTACGTGCCCCGGGTGGAGGCGGACGGCAGCGGTGAGCGGGTGTCGCTGCCGGGCAACGCGTTCCTGCGGGTCCGGTTCGACCAGGCGCAGGCGCACGACTTCGCAGGGGCGGGCACGGTGGTCGCGTCGCCGCCAGCCACGCTGGGTTTCCCCACCCTGCGGGGGTACGCCGCAGCGGGCGACTTCGAGGGGTCGGTCACCTTCGGCCTGGGGTTGCAGACGGCGGTCGGGAGCGATCAGGTGCTGCCGATCCGGCTGATCGAGTCGCGGCGCCCGGACGGGACATACGCCGTGTCGGTGGATGTCCGGCGTGGCTGAGCCGCGTTACGACGTCGTGGTGGTCGGTGCCGGTGTGATCGGTCTGACCTGTGCGGCGCGGCTCACCGAGGCCGGTGCCCGGGTGGCGGTGGTGACCGGCGATGATCCGGTCCGGTTGGTGTCCCGGGTGGCGGCGGCCGTCTGGTATCCGTCGCACACGGCCGAGGACCCCCGGGTGCTGCGGTGGAGCCGGCGGGGTTTCCTGACGTTCACCGGTCAGGCCGCCGCCGGGGTGCCGGGGGTGGCGTTGCGGCCGACCCGGATGCTGTTGCGCACTGCCGCGACCGAGCCGCCGTGGTGGGCGGCTGCGGTGCCGGACTTCCGGACGGAGCCACCCCCGGCCGGTGGTCCGTACACCGGGCTGTGGACCTGCACGGTCCCGTCGGTGGAGATGGGTCCGTACCTGGACTGGTTGCTGGAGCGGCTGGTGGGTGCCGGGACGGTGCTGCTGCGCCGCCGGTTGGACGCGCTGGCCGACGTCGTCGACCTGGCGCCCGTGGTGGTCAACGCCGGTGGGCTTGGGGCGGCCAAGTTGGCCGGTGATCCGGCGGTGCACCCGGCGCGGGGGCGGGTGGTGCTGGTGACCAACCCGGGACTGCACACGTCGGTACGCGACGAGGACGACCCGGCGGGCATCACGTACGTCCATCCGCGCAGCCGGGACGTGGTGCTCGGCGGGACGTACGAGGTGGGGGAGACCGACACCGGTCCGGATCCGGTGGCCAGCCGGGCGATCGTGGACCGGTGTGTGGCGTTGGTGCCGGCGCTGGCCGGCGTGCCGGTCGTCGCCGAGCTGGCCGGGTTGCGGCCGGCCCGGTACGGCGGGGTCCGGTTGGAGCGCGACCCGGTCGGGCTGCCGGGCGGGGTGCGGCTGGTGCACTGCTACGGGCATGGCGGCGCCGGCATGACGCTGAGCTGGGGTTGCGCCGACGACGTCGCCGGGCTGGCCCTGGACGGCTGACCAGATCAGTTGGGCTGCGGAGCGTCGCGCCGGACGATCGCCACCGCCACCCGGCAGAACTCGTCCATGTCGGGAGTGAAGCCGGCGGCGATGTCGGGGTGCAGGCCGGACCGGGTCTCGTCGAGCAGCCGCCGGCACACCTCTTCCACGGGTTCGCCGGCGTAGCCGGCGCTAACCCGTTCGGTGGCCGCCTGCAATGCGGAGGTCAGTTGGTCCTGCAGCGGACCCTGGAGTTTCCGCTGCACCGGATCCAATCCGCGCGGATCGAGCGTCACGTGTGGCTCGGACATGCGCACCCCCTTCATCACCGCCCGCGGTACCCGCGCGCGGTTATCGGTCAAACCGCTGCCGGGATGGCGGCGATGCCTGCCGCGCTGCGCCCGGATTCGACTTTCTCATCCGAATTGCGACCGCGCTCGTGCCGGTCCGGTCGATTCCCAGGTCGTCGCCGATCCTGCCAATGCCAGTGGGAGGCCGGGGCGGGTTTCCTCGATCGGGTGGATATCGCCGATCCGGATAGCGCGTCCGCAGCGGCTCTGAGCTGGGCAGACATGGTCGGTAGGGAGGGTCCGCGGGTAGGTTTCACGGATGCGGCGGGTGGGCAGTGGGGAGATCCCACCGGGTGTACGGAGATCATATCGATCGTCGTTCCCGCCCGGTGGCGCATGCCGGGGCGTACTCCAGCCCCGGGGCCGGGACCGGGAGGAGGGCGCGATGAGGTGGCGGCATGAGTGAGCGACAAGGTGGACGCCCCGACCGGAGACGGCCGAGGACCCGGATCGCGGCGGCGACGATCGCCGCGGTGACCGGTTTCGGGCTTGCCGCGTGCGGTTCGGGCGGTGAGAGCGGCGTTCCGACCATCAACCTGTACTACCCGCCGGAACAGAACCTGGAGAAGGTGATCGATACCTGCAACGCGGAGGCTCAGGGGCGGTACCAGATCGCCTACCGGGTGCTGCCGCGGGAGGCCGACGAGCAGCGGGTGCAGATGGTCCGGCGGCTCGCCGCCGAGGACACTGGGATGGATGTGCTGGGCCTGGACGTCACATGGACCCAGGAGTTCGCCGGCGCCGAGTGGATCCGCGAGTGGACCGGCGAGAACAAGGCGGAGGCCGAGCGGGGAACCCTGGAGGGTCCGCTGCGGACCGCGCGGTATGAGGACAAGCTGTACGCCGCGCCGAAGAACACGAACGTCCAGTTGCTGTGGTATCGCACCGACCTGGTGCCGGAGCCACCGAAGACGTGGGACGAGATGATCGAGATGGCGCAGCAGCTCAAGTCGCAGGGCCAGCCGCACCAGGTGCTCACGATGGGCGCCCAGTACGAGGGCCTGGTCGTGCTGTTCAACACGCTTGTGGAGAGCGCCGGCGGCCGGATCCTCAGCGAGGACGGCGAGCAGGTGGCGCTCGGTGACGAGGCGGTGCGGGCCCTGGAGCTGCTCCAGTGGTTCGCCACCGCGGGCGTGACCTCGCCGTCGTTCAGCAACGCCATCGAGGACCCGACCCGGCTGGAGTTCCAGTCCGGTAACGGCGCCTTCCAGATCAACTGGCCGTACGTCTACCCGGCGCTCCAGGAGGGCGCGCCCGAGCTGGCCGAGAAGGTCAAGTGGGCGCGGTACCCGGGGGTCGAGGAGGGCACCCCGAGCAAGGTCACCATCGGGGGGATCAACATGGCGGTGAGCGCCTACTCGCCGCATCCCGAGGAGGCGTTCGAGGCGGCGGCCTGCATCCGCAACGCCGAGAACCAGAAGTTCTCCGCGATCAACTCCGGGGTGCCGCCGACCATCGAGAGCGTCTACGCCGATCCGGAGATGGCGGAGGCGTACCCGATGAAGGACACCATCCTTGAGGAGTTGAAGGAGCCGGCGGTGCGTCCGCTCACTCCGGCGTACCAGAACATCTCGACGGTGACCTCGGCGTTGCTGTCGCCGCCGTCGGCGATCGACCCCCAGCAGACCGTGAAGGAACTGCGGGAAGCCGTCCAGGACGCGATCGACTCCAAGGGGGTGCTGCCATGAGCACGGCCAATACCGCGGTGGGCTCCGATGTCGCCGCCGACGAGACCGCCGAGCGGCGTGGTGAGGTGCCCCGGCAGCGTCGGGGCGGCAAGCCGCCACTGAGCGAGGGCAAGAAGGCCGAGCGGCGGTTGGGCTGGCTGCTGTGCGCCCCGGCGGCGTTGGTGATGGTGGCGGTCACCGCCTATCCGATCCTGTATTCGGTCTGGCTGTCGTTGCAGCGGTTCGACCTCAAGTTCCCCGCCGAACGGGAGTTCATCGGGCTGGACAACTACATCACCGTGCTGAGCAACGAGTTCTGGTGGACGGCGTTCGGGGTGACCATGCTGATCACGGTGGTCACGGTGGCCATCGAGCTGGTGCTCGGCATGGGCCTCGCGCTGATCATGCACCGGACGATCGTGGGACGCGGCCTCGTGCGCACCTCGGCCCTGATCCCGTACGGCATCGTGACCGTGGTCGCCGCGTTCTCCTGGAAGTACGCCTGGACCCCCGGAACCGGATACCTGGCGAACCTGTTCGGCGAGGGCGCACCGCTGACCGAACGGGCCAGCGCGTTGGCCATCATCATGCTCGCGGAGATCTGGAAGACCACGCCGTTCATGGCGCTGCTGCTGATGGCCGGCCTGGCGCTGGTGCCGGAGGATCTGCTCAAGGCCGCCTCGATGGACGGTGCCACGGCGTGGCAGCGGTTCGTCAAGGTGATGCTGCCGGTGATGAAGCCGGCAATCCTGGTGGCGCTGCTGTTCCGGACGCTTGACGCGTTCCGGGTCTTCGACAACATCTACGTGTTGACCTCGGGCGCCAACGACACCTCGTCGGTGTCGATGATCGCGTACAACAACCTGATCCGGGGGCTCAACCTTGGCATCGGGTCGACGATGTCTGTGTTGATCTTCATCACTGTGGCGATCATCGCGTTCATCTTCGTGAAGCTGTTCGGCACCGCTGCCCCGGGCAGCGACGACGAGGGAGGACGCCGGTGAGCGCCGACACCACCACCCGGGCCAAGGTGCGCTGGGGACTGCTCGACCTAGTCGTGGTCGTCTTCGCGCTGATTCCCGTGCTGTGGATCGCGTCGTTGTCGTTCAAGCCGGAGTCGGCGATCACCGACGGCAACTTCATCCCCCGGCAGTGGACGCTGGAGAACTACCGGACGATTTTCTCCACCGACCAGTTCGTCCGAGCGCTGATCAACTCGATCGGCATCGCGTTGATCGCCACCACGATCGCCGTGGTGCTCGGCATGCTGGCCGCGTACGCGATCTCCCGGCTGGACTTCCCCGGCAAGAAGCTGCTGGTCGGGGTCTCCCTGCTGATCGCGATGTTCCCGCAGGTGTCACTGGTGTCGCCGCTGTTCGAGATCGAGCGGCAACTCGGCCTGTTCGACACCTGGCCGGGCCTGATCCTGCCGTACATCACGTTCTCGCTGCCGCTGGCGATCTACACGCTGTCGGCGTTCTTCAAGCAGATCCCGTGGGACCTGGAGAAGGCGGCGAAGATGGACGGGGCCACCCAGGCCCAGGCGTTCCGCCGGGTGATCGCGCCGCTGGCCGCGCCCGGGGTGTTCACCACGGCCATCCTGGTCTTCATCTTCTGCTGGAACGACTTCCTGTTCGCCATCTCGCTGACCTCGACCGAGCGGTCCCGCACGGTGCCGGCTGCGCTGTCCTTCTTCACCGGGGCGTCGCAGTTCGAGGACCCCACCGGGGCCGTCTCCGCGGCCGCGGTCGTGATCACCGTACCGATCATTCTGTTCGTGTTGTTCTTCCAGCGCCGCATCGTGTCGGGCCTGACCTCCGGCGCAGTCAAGGGATAGGTGGTAGTCATGGCTGACATCGTGCTGGACAAGGTGAGCAAGAAGTTCCCGGACGGCACCACGGCGGTGCGCGACGTGGACCTGGAGATCGCCGACGGCGAGTTCGTGATCCTGGTCGGGCCGTCGGGCTGCGGCAAGTCGACGACGCTGAACATGATCGCCGGGCTGGAGGACATCAGCTCCGGGGAGCTGCGCATCGGCGGCGAGAAGGTCAACGACAAGGCGCCGCGGGACCGGGACATCGCCATGGTGTTCCAGTCATATGCGTTGTACCCGAACATGACCGTGCGGGAGAACATGGCCTTCCCGCTCCGGCTGGCCAAGATGGACAAGGCGACAATCGACCAGAAGGTGGACGAGGCGGCGAAGGTGCTGGAGTTGACCTCGCTGCTGGACCGCAAGCCGGCCAACCTCTCCGGTGGCCAGCGGCAGCGGGTCGCCATGGGGCGGGCGATTGTCCGGCAGCCGAAGGCGTTCCTGATGGACGAACCGTTGTCCAACCTGGACGCCAAGCTGCGGGTGCAGATGCGCACCGTGGTGTCCCGGTTGCAGAAGCAACTCGGCACCACCACCGTCTACGTCACCCACGACCAGACCGAGGCGATGACCCTCGGCGACCGCGTGGTGATCATGCGCGGCGGCGCGGTGCAGCAGGTCGGGCCGCCGCAGGAGCTGTACGACCACCCGATGAACCTGTTCGTCGCCGGTTTCATCGGCTCGCCGTCAATGAACTTCCTGACCGCCGAGGTGACCGAGGGCAAACTGCGGACGGCGATCGGTGACCTGCCGATCGGCGACCGGCTGCGTGGCGAGCTGGAGTCGGCCGACGCGCCGCGCGAGCTGATCCTGGGCATCCGCCCGGAGCACTTCGAGGACGCGGAGCTGGTGGAGGACGAGGCCCGGTCCCGCGGCGCCGAGTTCGAGGCGCCGGTGGACATCGTCGAGTCGATGGGGTCGGACAAGTACGTCTACTTCACGATCGAGGGGCAGCGGGCCAGTTCCGCCGAGTTGGAGGAGTTGGCGGCCGACGCCGGAGCCGACGACTTCGGCGGCGGCGGATCCAACCTGGTGACCCGGCTGTCGGCCGAGTCGCCGGTGCGGGAAGGGGAGAACCGGCGCATCTGGTTCAACCTGGAGAAGATCCACCTGTTCGATCCCAAGGACGGTCGTAACCTCACGCTGCACGAGGGTCGCTCCGCCGGCGCCCTCGCCGGCTGACGACGGAAGGGCCCCTTTCGCACGCTGCACGCCAGGAAGGGGCCCTCCCCTCGGGGTGTCCGTGGATCGAGAGTGTGGTCGAGCGCGTGGTGGGAACCTCTGGAGGCACGGCCGTGCGACGGTCCGCGCGGCGGCAGGGGAGGAGAGCGGATGACCGACGTCGGATCCGTGGCGGGGGCCGCCGGACGGTTCGGCCGGTACGTCGGCCTGGCCGTCGCCACGCTGGCGCTCGTCCTGTTCGCCCTGCTGCACGTGCTGGTCGGCTGGCTCAGCCCGGTCACCGACACGATCAGCGACTACGCGCTCTCGACAAGCGGGTGGATGTTCAACGCGGCGGTTCTGGCCCTGGCCGCCGCGTCGCTGTTCCTGCTGGGGCCGCTGCTGCGGATCCAGGCGAGGGTCGCGTCCGGTCCGTCGTCGGCCGGGGCTGCGGCGTCCGGTCCGTCGCCGGCCGGGCCGGCGGTGTCGTCGTGGGCCTCGTCGTTGGGCGCGGCCTGCTTCGCCGCCTGGTGTGTCGGCCTGGTGGTGCTGACCGTGTTCCCCCGCGATCCGGTGGGCGCCCCGATCACCGTGACGGGCGAAATCCACAAGTGGGCTTCCGTGGTCGCCCTGCTGAGCCTGCCGGTCGGTGCCCTGCTCGTCGCCGTTCGGCACCGAAGCCGCGGCGCCCGGGTGGTGGCCGTCGTGGCCGCGGTCTGCCTCGTCGCCCTCGTCCCGTTCGTCTCCGCCTACCTCGCCGACTCGCCGCTGCGGCCGTTCCTGGGGCTCCTGGAACGCGGAGTGGCATTGGGTGAGGTCGTCCTGCTGATACTGCTCGGCACCATCCGGCTCCGAAGGGTCGCCGCCCGAACAACAGATCAGCGGCAGGGGCCACCAACCTGATAGCTCGTGGCTCGTGGCTCGTGGCTGGTGGTCAGCGGTCAGCGGTCAGGGCAGTCCATCGGCCCGAACCCAGCCGAGGAACCGGGCGTGGAAGCCGGCCGGCGTGACGAGCGGAGCCCGGCGCGGGGCGAGGTCGGCGATCGCGTCGTGCATCTGAGCGCACAGGTACATGCCGACCGACACCGGTTCGCAGCGGTACTCTCCGGTCAGCCGGGAGCGGGCCACCGGACACGGCCAGTCCAGTCCGCACGCGCGGCACACCCATTCCGGCCGGTTCGGCACATGTTCACCGACCACACCGGTCATCGGCGCGCCTCGCGCGTGGGTCGAGGCAATACGGTTTCAGAAGCACTTTCCGCAGCAATTCTCATGACCGCCCGCTCAATCGTGAATGCTTGTCTGAAACGGCTCTGAACTGGGGATACGGCCGTTCATAAACAGCATCTACAGATGTCGCCAAGCGCGCAATGGGTGGGCCGCCACGAGATTGACGATGTGTCGGGAAATCGCGAAAAATGGTGTCGATGTTGCACGACCCACAGGGTCGATGTTGCATGAGTGCTGCAACCGGCCACCCGGATCGCCCTCCGCCACCACCTGGCGGTGCCCGCCCCGCGGGGCGGGTCCTGTCAGATCAGTCCGCGCACGGATGGATGTCGGGGATACCGCATGCGGGGTCGAGCCAGGAGCAGCAGGAGCGGTTCGACAGCGCCCGCACAGGGGTGCGATGTCGCTTACGGAGCCGGCCGGGAACCTAGTACGGCAGCCGCCATTCGTGATCATGGCTGGAGTTCGAGGTTGGGGCGACGGGCGTAGTGCGCTCGTCTCGCTCGCGCTTGGTGTCTGCGTCGCCATCGTGACCAGCGCAAACGGTAGGCGATGCTGCGGGTGGGCTGGATGAGGAAGATGTTGATGAGGCGGCGGATCTCGTTGACGGTCAGTCGGATCAGGTCGGGGTGTTCGGCCTCATCGGCGGTGCCGGTGTCGGCGGTGCAGATCGCGAGGATGGCGAGGGCGGCCAGGGCCAGGGTGGTGAACCGATGCCAGGAAGTCCAGCGGCGGACCTGGTGCTGGTCGAGGCCGACCTGACCCTTTCCGGCTTGGAAACCTTCCTCCACGATCCATCGGATTCCTGCGATACGCACGAGTTGGGCGAGGGTGACCGGGCCCGGCGCCCAGCAGCGGTAGAAGGCCAGTTCACCGGTGGTGTTGTTACGGCGGATCAGCACGCTGTGCCGGCCGCCGTCGTCCGGGTCACTGTCAGCGCCCACGTCGGCGAGCCAGGCCCAGTCGTAGTAGCGCGGTCCTTTCGACCCGGCGCCGGCGCTGCGCCGGGTCCATGCAGTGGCCGGCAGATCGGCGGCGACCAGGTCGGCCCGGCGCCGGGTCTTGCCGCCATCCAGCGGCAGCAGGTGGTCGCGGGAGACCGCCAGCACATAGCCGAGACCGAGTTTGCGTAGCTCGGACCGGAGTGTGGTGTTGTTGCCGTAGGCCTCGTCCGCGGTCGCCCACCGGGCTGGTACCTCCGCTTGCACCGCGGCGGTGATCATGTCTGCGGCCAGCTCCGAGCGGGTGGCGAACGCGACGTCATCGGGGACGCCAGCCCGGTCGCAGCGGTCACGGTCGCCGGTCCAGGACGCTGGCAGGTAGACACGGCGGTCGATCAGGGTGTGCCCGCGCAGGCTGGCGTAGGCGAGGAACACCCCAACCTGGGCGTTCTCGATCCGCCCCGCGGTTCCGGTGTACTGCCGTTGGACGCCGACAGTGTGCACGCCCTTCTTCAGGTCTCCCGTCTCGTCGACGACCAGGACACCATCGGGGTCACCGAGCCGGTCGACGACGACCTGCCGCACGTCGTCACGCACGGCATCGGCATCCCACTTCGCCCGGTACAGCAGCCGCTGCATCCTGTCCGGCCGGGTGTGTCCGGCCTGCTCGGCCAGCTGCCAGCAGGTCTTGACCTCCAGGTCGGCCAACAGGCCGGTGACAAACCCGGCCGCAGCCCGTCGTGGCTCAACACGGGCAAACCGGTGCGCGAACGAGTCGATCATCAGGTCGCTGATCTGCTGCCACCGGACAGCGTCTACGCTGTGGCCCTCGGCCACCGCAAGGTCTGATGTTGTGTCCACAACGCACAGACGATCATGCGGTGGCCGGACCTGTTTCCGGGGGTCTCCAGCTCAGATCACGATCGGCGGCTGCCGTACTAGGGCCAGCGAACCTCGACCGGATGATCGATAAACCGGGCGTACGGTTCGAATGCCGCCTCCACCCGGGCCCGATCCTTCCTGGTCAGCGCGACCAGGGGCAGCACCCGGACGACGGTCCGGGTCTTGCCGGTGCTGCGTTTCCAGGTGCCGACCACCCGACCGGTTCGGACCACAGTGGACTGGAAGACTCCGTTGCCGCCCGGGACGATCGCCTGCTTGTGCGCGGCGTCGACCATGAGGGACCGGTCCTTGAAGCCGAGCAGGTACTCGTCGAAGCCGGGCAGCGCCCTAACCTCGTCGTCGGCCAGTGCGGCCGGGGTGGCGTCGAGCAGGACCGGGTCCACCACCATGTCAACGCCGTCCACCCGGACCGTGGTCAGCGCGTCCCCGGCGGCGGCGATGCCTCGCTTGGCGTCGGCGGCCGGCAGACCGGTCCAGCCGGCGAAGTCCTGCCGAGTGGTGGGCCCGTGGCTACGGAAGTAGCGCACCGCGAGGATCGCGAGGGCCTCGTCGCGCGACGGCCGACGCGGCTGCGGCACCCACTCGTCCAGCAGCACGAACGTCTGCTCCTTGCCGACGTGTGGGGCCACGCACAGCACGCCCTTCTGGCTCGCGTACCAGAGGATGTGGTAGCGGGCCTGTCCGCTCAGCTCGATGCCGGCGGCGGCGAGGGCGGCCACGCAGTCGTCCCGGGTGAATCGGCCGCCGCCGGCCAGCGCGGCGCCCAGCACCCGCACCGCCTTGTCGGCCAACTCCTCGGTCAGGCCGACGGTGACCCGGCGGGCCGCGGCACCGGCCAACGCCCGCACGCCGGTCAGCTCCAGCATCCAGTGCGCGTCGCGCGGCGGGACGAAGTGCACGGTGCCACGCATCGGCCAGGTGCGGATCGCCTCCCGCCGCTCCAGGGCAGCCCACACGTCGTCCTGCGTCATCCCGGGCAGCCGGGCACCCAGTGACCACAGGCCGCTGTTGATGTCCTGGGCCTGCATGGCACCGAACCACTCCACGACGCCGGCCACGTCCGACGGCGGAGCGCCGACACCGGATCGCAGCAGCAGGCTCGCCATCCGCAGGGCGAGAGCGTCGCCGGGGGAGAGGTCCACCCGGCGATGGTACGGCGGGGGTCCGACACCGGCGGGGCCGTTCAGATCACGCCGGCCTGCCGGGTCAGGTTGACGCGGTTCCACTCCCCGACCACCACGTCGCTGTTCACCGTCGACATGAGCTGGATGTTGCGCGACCCACTGGCTGACGGTAGGCCGGATCGGAGCCGGCGGTCACGTGCCGTCGTTGATCCGCCATAGCGGGTGGGTTGGCTTCACGGCTGGGCTCGTCGCTCGGCGGCGTCGAACGCGGGCGCGAGCGGGGCCAGCGCCACGCGGAGTTGGTCGGGCAGTGAGCCGGCGGGCACGACCAGTCCTCCGGTGCCGGAACTCTCGATGGCCCCCGCGTTCCCAGTCGGTCGGAGCCAGCTTTCCAACGCGATGCGAACCGCCGCGGTCACGCTCGCTGCGAGAACACGGGCTGTGTGTGCTCCGGCATCACCCAGGCGTTCGGCGATCACCTTCGTGAGAGGGGGCTCGATGGCGGCGGTGCTGTCGAGGAACGCGTCGCGCAGGGTGGTCCGGGTGGTGATCAGCAGCAGCGTCTCATGTTCACCCTCGCCGGTGTTCGTGTACTGCTCGACCACTGCTTCGGTGACGGCGTCGGCCAGGCGTACTTCTGCGGGCCAGGCCGCGACCGCCGCCGCGATCCGCGCCTCCCGGTCGGCCGTGACAGCGGAGACGATCGCCTGCTCGCGGCTGGCGAAGTAGTTGTTGTAGGTGCGCGGCGAGACCCCGGCCGCCTCGGCGATGTCCTCGACCCGTACCTGGTCCGGCCCGCGCTCGACGGCCAGGCGCAGGGCCGCTTGGCGTAGTGCCTCGCGGGTGGCCTGCTTCTTCCGCTCCCGCAGCCCGGGTGGTGGTGTCGTCACGGAGTCAGCGTTCCACATATAGGTGCGCGCACGCAAATTTGCGCGCACGCACTTTTCTGTGTCAGGGTCGGCCCGACCGAGACCGACAGAGAGGACGTCCCATGCGAGCACGCGGAATGACCTACGACACCGGGTTCGTTGTGCACGGCCAGACCTCCCGCGAGCACCTCGACCCCGCGGTGGTCCGGCGGGAACTCGCCATCATCCGCGACGACCTGCACTGCAACGCGGTCCAGATCATCGGCGGTGACCCGGACCGCCTGGAGCTGGCCGCCGGCGCCGCCGCCGAACTCGGCCTGGAGGTCTGGTTCTCGCCCTATCCGCTGGAGCTGGATCCGGAGCAGATCCGCACGCTCTTCCGCGACTGCGCCGAGCGAGCGGAGCGGCTCCGGCAGCAGGGGGCCACAGTCGTGTTCGTCGCAGGGGTCGAGCTGAGCGTGATGAACCGCGGGTTCCTGCCCGGCGAGGGCCCCGAGGAACGGGTCGAGCGGCTGATGAGCCAACCCGAGCGGCGGGCCGAAGCGATGGGCGAACTCGGCGTGCGCATCAACGCGTTCCTCCGCGACGCCGTGGCCACAATCCGCGAGCGCTTCCAGGGCAAGCTCACCTACGCGTCCATCCAGTTCGAGCAGGTCGACTGGACTCCCTTCGACATTGTGACGTTCGAGCTGATCCGCTCCGCCGAGGTCGCCGACCGGTTCCGGGAGGCGGTGCGCACCCTGGCCCGAGGCCCGAAGCCGCTCGCCATCACCGGGTTCGGCACCGCGGCATACCGCGGCGCGGGAGACCGCGGCGGGCGCGTACTGGAAGTGGTCGAGCACGACCCGCAGACCAAGGCCCCGGTACGACTGAACGGTATATACGAGCGTGACGAGGCCGGCCAGGCCGCGTATCTGAGCGAACTCCTGGAGATCTTTGACACCGAGGGTGTGGACAGCGCGTTCGTGTTCCTGTTCGCCTTGCCCGGCTACCCGCATCGCCCGGACGGCGACCCCCGCGACGACCTGGACCGGGCCAGCCTGGGCATCGTCAAACTCCTCGAAGGACGCCGGGGGCAGACCTACCCCGACATGGAGTGGGAACCCAAGGCCGCCTTCGCGGCAGTGGCGCAGCGGTACCGGAGGTGATGGGGCCGGGCGCATGGTGACCACGGTTTGGGCTCTGCGCTGCGGCGCAATGCAGAGCCGAGCCCGAGTGGATGGACGTGGTCTTCGCCGAACTCGCTACAGACCTCGCGCCGGTCAGACTCGTGGCGGGATGTGATCGATTCCGGGCGGCGCTATGCCGTAGGCGTAGGCCCAGGGCGCCAGTCCCCACAGGAGAACTGCCGCCACCACGGCGCCCAGCAGTCCCACGGCCACCTCTCGCAGCCCGGTGCGCAGGAGGACGAGAGCGAGCGGGACAGTCAACAGCGCTGGCCAGAATCCGAGGAATCCCAGAATGAACGCCCACTCGCCGACGCTGTCGTTGCCGATCGGCCCCCAGCCGACATATCGGAGAATCGCAGCGTACGGCACGAGCCCGATGGATAGTCCCACAACCCGCAACGACCAGACTGAGGCGAGAGAACTGAGATCCATGCCTCGGATCGTACTGAACCGACCAAGGATCAGGTCTTGGTGACGCTCCACACTCGACGGGAGAAGGTCTTGTCAGGGCATCGATGATCGGCTTGGCTGGACATCGACCATCTTTTCCGTAGACGCACGGGGGCGTCTGCTGGACGAGGCGTCGGTGTGGGCGCGTGTGCCCTGCCGTCACCTGTCGCTCCCGTGCGGCCGACCGCAAGGAGCCTGCATGAACAAGCGCGTGGGCGCGGTACTCGCCGCGCTCAGCCTGGGTCTCGCGATGGTGGCGGGGACCCCGCCGGCGTCGGCGTCGCCCGTTCCCGGGAACCCTCCTTCCGCCCTGGTCATCCCAGGGGACAACTTCTACCCGGAGAGCGTCACCGCTTCCGCCGGTTGGGACATCTACGCCGCCAGCATCGTCACCGGGGCCGTGGTGCGCTTCCGGCACGGCGCCTGGCAGGCGGAGGAGTTCGTCCCGGCCGGGGTCAACATCGGCACCGCGGGCATCATGGTCGACGACGCCCGTGGCGTCCTGTGGACCTGTGGCATCGACCTGAGCTTCCAGACGCCGACGGTGCTGCGGGCGTTCAGCCTCACCACCAAGGCGATCGTCGCGACGTACACGGTGCCCGACCGTGGGGTGTGTGCCGACATCGCGCTGGTGCGCGGGGACGTGTTCATCACCGACACCGTGGATCCCACGGTGTCGCCGGCGCTGCCCGGCCGGATCCTGAAGCTCACCACGCCGAGCAGGTACTCGGCGGTCGGTGGCACGCTGAGCGTGTGGTCGGCCGACCCGGCGTTCACCCAGCCGACCGGCGGGTTGCAGATCAACGGCATCGCGTACGACGGTGGGTCGAGCATCTACACGACCAACTACAGCGGTGGCCGGCTGGTCCGCGTTGACATCGCCGCCGACGGTTCGGCCAAGCCGGCCGTGGTGATTCCGGTGTCGCGTCCGTTGCAGAACCCCGACGGCATCCGAATGCTCGACTCCCGCCGACTGGTCATCACCGAGAACGCGGGCCCGGTGACGGTCGTCGACGTGCGCACCGGTGCGGTCACGGACTACGCCACCGTCGACCAGCCGTCGTCCGTCGTCCGCACCGGTGACCGGTTGTGGGTCGCCGAGGGACAGATCCTGCGGCTGCAGACCGGCCAGGCGCCGAACCTGCCGTTCAAGATCCGTCGACTGCCGGTGGAGCCGACCGCGTAGGTGACATGGTGCCCCGGGTGCGGAGCGACTCGCTCGGCGCCCGGGGACACCGTGATGGGTGCTCATGGGGTCAACGCATTGCGGCGCAACCATTTCGCCGAAAAGAGAGCATCCACACTCGACGGATGAAGGTCTTGTCAGGGGATCGATGATCGGCTTGGCTGGAGATCGATCATCTTTCTGTAGACGCACGGGGGCGTCTGGTGGGATGAGTCGTCGGTGTGCTCACGGCGGCCGTGTCATGCCCGAATGCTCCCGTGCGGTCGACCGCAAGGAGCCTGCATGAACAAGCGCGTGGGTGCGGCCATCGCCGCGCTCAGCCTGGGTCTCGCGACGGTGGCGGTGACCCCGCCGGCTGTGGCGAAGGCGCCAGACCCCGGGACCCAGCCGCCGAACTACCTTGTCCTTCCCAGCCTGGACTTCTACCCGGAGAGCATCACCGCCGCCACCAGCTGGGAGGCCGGCTGGGACATCTACGCCGCCAGCATCGTCACCGGGGCGGTCGTGCGCTACCCCACGCGTTCCTCGACCCCGGAGGAGTTCGTCCCACCGGGCGTCAACATCGGCACCGCCGGCATCATGGCCGACGACGCCCGTGGCGTGCTGTGGACCTGCGGTATCGACCTGAGCTTCCAGACGCCGACCGTGCTGCGGGCGTTCAACCTGGAGACCAAGGCTCTCACCGCCACCTACACGCTGCCCGACCGCGGGGTGTGTGCCGACATCGCGCTGGTGGGCGGCGATGTGTTCATCACCGACACCGTGGATCCCACGGTGTCGCCGGCGCTGCCCGGCCGGATCCTGAAGCTCACCACGCCGAGCAGGTACTCGGCGGTCGGTGGCACGCTGAGCGTGTGGTCGGCCGACCCGGCGTTCACCCAGCCGACCGGCGGGTTGCAGATCAACGGCATCGCGTACGACGGCCGGTCCAGCATCTACACGACCAACTACAGCGGTGGCCGGCTGGTCCGCGTTGACATCGCCGCCGACGGTTCGGCCAAGCCGGCCGTGGTGATCCCGGTGTCGCGTCCGTTGCAGAACCCCGACGGCATCCGGATGCTCGACACCAACCGCCTGCTGGTGACCGAGAACCCGGGCCCGTTGAGCATCATCGACGTCCGGACCGGGGCGGTCACCCAGCACGCCTGGCTCGACCAGCCGACGTCCGTCGTCCGGACCGGCACCTCGCTGTGGGTGGCCGAGGGACAGATCCTGCGGCTGCAGACCGGCCAGCCGCCGAACATCCCGTTCAAGCTCCGTAGGGTGCCCGCACCGACCGCCTGACGACACCGAATCCGGGGTACGCGGAGCCACCGCGTACCCCGGACCGTCGCCTCAGCCGCGCTCGCCTTCCCTGGTTCTGAAGGTGCGGAAGCCCCGACGGTGATAGTTGGGCAGGGCGGCCCCGGAGCTAGGCTGCCCGCAGCGGAACGCGGGGGAGGCACACGGTGATGGGGTCGGTCAGGACGGCGCTGAGCGTGCCCGGGGCACTACCCATGGCCGTGTGGTCGGTGTTCGGCCGGTTGGCCTTCGCGATGGTCAACCTCAGCCTGCTGATCTACGTGGAGGCCGAGAGCGGTTCCTACGCCATCGCCGGCGCGATCTCGGCTGCCAGCCTCGTCGGAGTCGCGTTGGGCACCGTCGCCCAGAGCCGGCTCATCGACCGGTACGGGCCGACCCGTACGCTGCTGGCCTTCGCCGGCCCGTTCGCGGTGCTGAGCGCGGCCGTGATCGTCTCGATTCCCCGTGGGCTGCCGCTGCTGCCGCTGGCGCTCCTCGTCGCCGCGCAGTGCGCCATGCTGCCCACGGTGCAGGTTGCCTCCCGTTCCATGTGGCCACACCTCCTCCCGGCCGGACCGAAGCGCGACGCGGCGTACAACTATGAGGCGATCAGCTTCGAGATGTGCTGGCTGCTGGGCCCGGCGCTGGCCGGCCTCCTCGCCACCGTGCTGTGGCCCGGATCGGCCCTGGTCGCGGCCGCGGTGGCGGGCACCGTCACCGCCGTGGGCTTCGCCCTGACCAGGGTTGCCCGGTCGCATCGGGGCAGCGGATCCGTCGCCGCGGACACGCCGGACGGCGCTGCCGACGCGCCGGGCGCGGCCGGTGGGGAGGCCGACGAGCCGGGTGCGGGCCGCGGGTTCCACCGCGGTGGCCTGGCCATCCTGCTCGTCGCGGCGTCCGCGTTCGGGCTCACGATCGGGTTCGTGGTGGTCGCGGTGACCGCCGGTACGCACGCCAACGGGGCGCCGCAGATGGTCAGTCCGCTGCTGGCGCTGTGGTCGATCAGTTCCATGGTGGGTGGCCTGGTCTACCAGCGACGACCGTGGCCCCGGTCGCGCACCGTCCGGCTGCCGGTGCTCATCGCCGTGCTCGGGGCCGTCCTGCTGGTCCCCACCCTGCTCGCCGGCGTGGTTCCGCTGGCGCTCGCGGTCGTCCTGGCGGGCGTGACGCTCGTCCCGCAGATCACGCTGCACAACACGCTGCTGGACGGTCTGGTGCCGGCCCGCCGGCTGGCGGAGGCGTTCGGTTGGCTCACGATGGCCATCGCCGGCGCGAACGCCGGGGGGCAGGCGCTGGGCGGCCTGGTGATCGAGGGGTACGACTACCAGGCTGGCCTGCTGGCGGCGTCGGCGGGCGCGATAGGGCTGGCCGGAGTCGTGTTCGTGGGCCGGCGCCGGCTGCTGCCCGCGCGGCCGGGGCAGAGGCCGGGCGAGGCGGCCCGGCCCCGCCAGGAGGACAGTCAGCCGATCGGCTGATTCGCGAGGATCAACTCGCGGCCGGGGAATCAGCGAGGCGGAGGCGGGCGTTCGAGGACTGTGATCGAGTTCCCGGCGATCATGGCGCCGGGATGGATATGGCAAACGTCACAGCACGGTGGATCTGGATCGGCGTCCTGTCGGCATCCTCCTCGTGCTGGCAGGTTCCGATGAGGACCCTGAGGCGGTTCTGGAGCGGGACGGAGGGCTGCGCCGTACGTCGGCTAAGACGTGGCCGACAGCGCGGCGTGGCGTGCCGCTGAAGCTTGTTGACCTTGTTGTGGACGGGCTGGCTCGCAGTCGGGACCGGTAATAGCGTCGGCCGCATGCCCGAACTGATCCTGCCGACCACCCGGCTGCACGCCGCCTTCCTCGAATGCCGGGACGACTGGGGGCCCGGCGAGCACGAGGACGGCTTCGGCCTGGCGGCCGACGACGATGTGGACTCGCCGGACGGCTTCGCCGCCTGGGTGCACGACCGGACCCGGCTGGTCCATCCGATCGGATCGCCCTGCCCGGCGGAGAAACACGGTTCACCCCGATGGATCGTCGACAACGGTCAGGTTCTCGGCGGGATCGCCCTACGGCACATACTCGACGACGACATCGGGCAGATCGGTTATGGCATCCGCCCGTCCGCGCGTCGCCGTGGCCTGGCCGGTTGGGCGCTCGGCGAGATGTTGAAGGAGGCCCGGGACGGCCTGGGGTGGGACCGGGTGCTCATTCCCTGCCTCGCGGACAACGTCGCCTCGGCACGCACCATCGAACGCAACGGCGGCGTCCTGGAGGGCATCCGCGACACCGAGCGCGGCCCGGTGCGGCGCTACTGGATCACCCTGGTCCGGTGAGCCGGATCGGGAGGCGGACCGCTCTGGAACCATACCGCGAGGCGCTCGCGCTGCCGGGGCTACGACCCCTGCTGCTGGTCGCGATCCTGGCCCGGGTGCCGGTGGCGGCGACCGCGGTGGTGATGACGCTGCACGTACTCGATCTGGGTCGGGGTTATTTCGCCGCCGGACTGGTGGGTGCCGCCATGACGGTCGGGGCGGCGTTCGGCGCGCCGCTGCTGGGCCGGCTGGTCGATCGGCGTGGACTGCGGCCGATGCTGTTGCTGACCACGGTGGTCGAGGCGGTGTTCTGGGGGACGGCGCCGGTCCTGCCCTACCCGGTGCTGCTCGGCGCCGCGTTCGTCGGTGGGCTGCTCACCCTTCCGGTGTTCTCCGTGATCCGGCAGTCGATCGCCGCGCTGGTCCCGCCGACCCAGCGTCGTCCGGCGTACGCGCTGGACTCGATGTCGGTCGAACTCAGCTTCATGGTCGGGCCGGCGGCGGCGGTGGCGCTGGCCACCGGCGCTTCACCCACCCTGGCCATGTACGCCGTCGGCGGCGGCATCGTGCTGGCCGGGCTCGCGCTGCTGGCGCTCGACCCGCCGACCCGGGGCCGGAACGAGGAGACGACGACGGTGCGGCCGCTGCCCCGCCGGCAGTGGTTGACCCCCCGACTGATCGGGTTGCTCGCCGGTGGCGCGGCCGGCACCCTGGTGATCGCCGGCACCGACGTGGCGGTGGTGGCGGTGCTGCGGGACGCCGGTCAGGTCGACTGGACGGGCATGGTGCTGGCACTGTGGGCCGCGTACTCCCTGGTCGGCGGCTTCACCTATGGTGCGCTGTCCCGGCCGGTCCCGTCGCTGGGCCTTGCCGTGATGCTGGGACTGGTGACCGTCCCGGTCGGCCTGGCCAGCGGTCAGTGGTGGCTGCTGGCCCTGGTGCTGCTGCCGTCCGGGGCGCTCACCGCGCCGACCATCGCCGCCACCGCCGACGCGGTGAGCCGGCTGGCGCCCGCGAGCGTACGGGGTGAGGCGATGGGCCTGCACGGCTCGGCGATGACGGTGGGGCTGGCGCTCGGTGCCCCGCTTGCCGGAGCGGTGATCGACGCCTCCGCGCCGGCGTGGGGCTTCGCCGCGACGGGTCTGCTCGGCGCGCTCATCGCGCTGGCGGTGCTGCCGGCCGAACTGCGGCACCGGCGGTCCGACGCCGCTGTCGTCGCTACCCGGCGAAGCGGTCGAGTGCCTCGACCACGTGGCGACGGGTCGTCACGTTTCCCAGATGGCCGGCGTCCTCCACCACGACCAGCTCGGCGTCGGGCCACGCCCGGCTGAGCTGCCACGCCGTGTCGAGGGGACTGCCGAGGTCGAGGCGACCGTGAATCAGGACACCCGGAATGCCGGCCAACCGTTCAGCTTCCCGCAGCAGGACACCCTCGTCGAGGAACGCGCCGCGGGAGAAGTAGTGCGCGCAGATGCGTACGAAGGCCAGCCGGGCGGCCGACGGGCGGTCGCCGTACGGGTTCGTGGCGCCTTTCGTCTCCCCGGACAGCACCGTGTCCTCCCAGGCGCACCAGTCGTTGGCGGCCCGCTCCCGTACCGCCGGTTCCGGATGTTCCAGCAGCCGGTCGTACGCGGCCAGGATGTCGCCGTCGGGTCCGGCGCCGGACCGGTCGGCGAACCGTTCCCACTGTTGTGGGAAGAACCGGCCGACGCCCCGGTAGAGCCAGTCGGTCTCGGACCGTCGGGTGGTCGTCACGGCGTTGATGACGATCTCGGTTACCCGTTCGGGATGCTGCTCGGCGTAGGCCATGATGAGCGTCGAGCCCCAGGATCCGCCGTAGAGCAGCCATCGGTCGATCCCCAGCCGCTGGCGCAGCCGTTCCATGTCGGCGATGAGGTGCGCGGTGGTGTTGTGCCGCATGTCGGTGGCGGGATCGCTCGCGTGTGGAGCGCTTCGCCCGCAGCCACGCTGGTCGAACAGGACGATCCGGTACCGGTCCGGGTCGAAGACCCGCCCGGCGTCCCGGTGGCAGCCCGAACCCGGCCCGCCGTGCACCACGAGCGCCGGCTTGCCCGCGGGGTTGCCACAGGTCTCCCAGTGCACGAGATTGCCGTCGCCCACGTCGAGCAGGCCACTGTCGTACGGCTCAATCGGCGGATACATCTCCGTCATCGGCAACCACCTCCACGGCATTTATAACAGCACTGTTGTTTAGGTCTCCCGCTGGTAAGTCGATCGGGTGGTCGCCGTTTTGTAACACGCCACCACCTTTGTGCAGGTACCTCGAAAACCGCTGGACCGGGGTGATCTGATCCTCGCGATCTTGAACTTTTGGCTAGGGCATTAGGCGTGAAAGCCTCGTATCGCCAACCCAAAATCCAAGATCGCGGGGGATAGAGCGGGGGTCGACGGTGCCGTATCGGCAGCTCGGGCGGTATCTGACGCAACTGCGCGCACCGGTGTCGGCGGAGTCTGCGTCACGTCATAGCTCTCAATGGAAAGTTGTCATGGCCGGTGCGTACCGTCCTGGTGTGGCCACCGTCGACGATGTCCGTGCCCTGGCGCGCACCCTGCCGCGCAGCAGCGAGCACCTGATCCGGGATCGGGTGAAGTTCCGCGTCGGCCAGATCGTGTACGTCGCGTTCTCGCGGGACGAGACGACGATGGGCTTGGCCTATCCGAAGGAGCAGCGGGACGCGCTGATCGCGGGGGAGCCGGACCTGTTCTTCCTGCCCGAGGCGTCGGACCTGCGGTACAACTGGGTGTGCTGCCACCTGGCGCGGCTCGACCGGGACTACCTGGAGGAGCTGGTGACCGAGGCGTGGCGGATGGTGGTGCCGAAATTTCTCGCCCGGCAACGG
Organism: Plantactinospora sp. GCM10030261; assembly: GCF_042666615.1. Taxonomy (NCBI): domain Bacteria; kingdom Bacillati; phylum Actinomycetota; class Actinomycetes; order Micromonosporales; family Micromonosporaceae; genus Plantactinospora; species Plantactinospora sp. GCM10030261. The sequence continues at coordinate 10,004 of NZ_JBHTDD010000030.1, read as the reverse complement.
CTGGGGAGTTGAGCGAGGGTGGCGACCGGGAATTCAGGTGAGCCGCGGTTCCACCCAGGTGGCGAGTGCTTCGCCGCCGCATTCCGAGACATCCGGTATCTCGGCGCGCAGTGACATTCTCAGGGCCCCGGTGACCGGTACGTCAATGGTCTTGATCTCGCCCACCGTGGCCACGACGGACCTGACGACTTTTCCGTCGACGGACACCGAGAACCTCACCTGGATCCCGGAGGCGGAGCCGGCGTCAGCGAGTCCCACCTTCGCGGTGAAACGCTGGTACTGCCGATCCACCTGATATTCGTCTTGAGCCGCACTGCCGACGACATAACAGAGCAGCTTCGCCGCGTACGCGTCCTCGTAGGTTTCGGCATTGACCTTGCGGCTGCCCGCTTCGAAGCTCCGTTCGTCATCGGGGCCGGCGAGTTGCAGGTCCACGAAGGAGGGCCGATCGGCGGCGCTCGGTGAGGACTGCGGGGGGCCGGCGGAGGGAGAGCCCGAGGGGACAACCGCCGGTGGTGTCGGCGACCGGGTGGCGTGCCCGGCGGCGGCCGGCGTCCTGGGGTCGTCAGCGCCGAAGAGTGACGGCCACAGCCGGCTTGCCGACATTCCCGTGGCGATCCCGCCGAGTGCCACGACCAGCACCGCGATGACGGTCACCCACTGCCGCCGCGCCCGCCGCCGCGGCCCCAGGATCCCGGCGCCGCCGAGAATGATGGCGATGATGCCGGCGAACAGACCGCCGAGCCATTTCTGCGCGAAGAGTTGCAGGACGCCCGCGAGATTCGCGGCGATGGCGACAAGCGACAGGACGTACTCGAATCGTGGGGTCGGAGAGCTGCCCGGTTTATTGTCAGCGGCCGATTCGGACACGACTGGCATGGTACCGAAGGTCCACCACGTCGCTCGTTAATGGCAACTCGATACGGCGGCTGGGCGCTGCCGCCAATGCCCGCCGGATCTCAGGCGGGGTCGCGGGCCTCGGGATCGCGGGCCAGCACCGACCGGCCGCCGTCGACCGGGATGGTCGCGCCGGTGAGATAACTGGCCTCGTCGGACAGCAGGTGGGTGACCACGGCCGCCACCTCGTCCGGGCGGCCCACCCGGCCCAGTGGATGGATCGCCGCCATCTCCGCCTCGACGTGCGCGGCGTCGGTCGAGTCCAGTTCGGACAGGAACGCGGTGTAGCGCTCGGTGGCGATCGAGCCGAGCGCGACCGTGTTGACCCGGATGCCACGGGCGCCGTACTCGACGGCCAGCGCCCGGGTCAGTCCCTCGATGGCGGCCTTCGCCGTGACGTACGGCAGGCAGCCGGGCACCGCCCGCTGGGCCTGGTGGGACGAGACGTTGACGATGGCGCCGGGGGTGCCGGCGGCGAGGAAGCGGCGGACCGCGGTGGCGCTACCGGCGAGCACCGGGTTCAGGTTGCGCCCGATCAGGTCGGCGATCTCGGTGACCGGGGTGGTGTGCACGAAGGCGTCGCGGAACACGGCGGCGTTGTTCACCCAGCCGGTCAGCCGGCCCCGGTCCGCTGCCTCGTCGGCGGCCCGTCCGGTGACTTCCTCGTCGCCCGCGTCACCGACGACCGGCACCAGCCGGGCGGCGGCCGGATGCCCGTCGACCCAGTCCAGCGCGGCCGGGTCGAACTCGACGGCCACCACCGTGTGCCCGTCGTCCAGCAGCCGGCGGACGATGGCCCTGCCGACCCCGCGTCCGCCGCCGGTCACCACGTAGCTCCGCTGCACAGGATGATCTTAGATCGGGTCGGCGTGCGGTGCGACCTGGCCAGCCGGACTGCCGGGGGTACGGTGGGCAGATGTTTGCTGCGTCAAGCAACGGGTAGCCGTTCGGGTTGGCACAGGACCGGACGGAAGGAACGAATGCAATGGCTGACCGGACCAAGGTCGCGGTGATCTACTACAGCGCCACCGGCATCACGTACCAGATGGCGGTCGAGGCGGCGCAGGCGGCCGAGAAGGCCGGGGCCGAGGTGCGGCTGCGCAAGGTGCGTGAGCTTGCCCCTGAGGAGGCGATCCGGTCCAACTCCGGTTGGGCCGCGCACCGGCTGGAGACGCAGGACGTGATGGAGGTCGAACTCGACGACCTGACCTGGGCCGACGCGGTGATCTTCGGTACCCCGACCCGGTACGGCGTGATGGCGGCCCAGCTCAAGCAGTTCATCGACACGTCGGGACCACTGTGGTCCAAGGGGTTGCTGGCCGACAAGGTGTATGCCGCGTTCTGCTCCACCGCCACCGCGCACGGCGGCCAGGAGTCGACCCTGCTGTCGCTGTTCCACGTCGTCTACCACTGGGGCGGGGTCGTGGTCACCCCCGGCTACACCGATCAGAGCCAGTTCGCCGCCGGGAACCCATACGGCGCCTCGCACACCAGCAACAACGGCCAGGTGCCGCCGGACGCCACCGCTCTCGGAGCGACCGCGCTGACCGCGCAGCGGGCGGTCCAGCTCGCCGACACCCTCCGCCGCGGCCGGGCCGGCTGACTGGCTGGCGGCGCGGCCGGGCCGGCTGCTGATCGGGCCGGCCGCGCGACACGACGTGGACCGGTGGTCCGGGCGAGGGCTCTCAACCCGCCCGGACCACCGGCCTACCCTCCGCTACCCCGCTGGCTGTCCGGTAATCACCCGGCCGCCACATTCGCGCCACGAACCTGGCTTCGGCCGAACATCCGCGATCTTGCGTTCTGGGCGGTGATGAACGGCGCCTATCGGCGCAAATCGCTAGCCCCAAGTGCAAGATCGACGCTCGGGGAGGGCGTCGGGGAGGGTGCGGGTGCGGGGGAGAGCGGTAGCAGCTCGCCGAGTAGGTCGGTCAACACCGCCAACCCGTCGGCGCTGAGCACCGACTCCGGGTGGAACTGCACCCCGGCCAGACCGGTCCCGCGGACGGCGTGCACGGTGCCGTCCTCGGCGTCCCGGCAGATCCGCACCGGGCCGAACGGGCCGGTCACCTCCGCGGCGTCGGCGAGCGCCGTGTACGTCGAGTAGAAGCCGACCCGGCGGCGGACCCCGAACAGCTCGATCTCGCGTTGCAGGCCCTGGTACGGCGCGTCGCGGCGGTGCAGCCGCAGGCCGAGAACCCGGCACAGGATCTGGTGTCCCAGGCACACCCCGAGCAACGGCCGCCGGTCGGCCAGCAGCGCGCCGACCAGTTCGCGCAGTGCCCGCATCTTCGGGTCGTCGGCGGATGTCGGGTCGCCCGGGCCGGGGCCGACCAGCACCAGGTCGGCGTTGATCCGCGCGGGCACGGCCGACCAGGCGCACCGGTCAACGGTGAGGCCGAGCGACCGGAGCTGATGCGCGAGCATGCCGGTGAAGGTGTCCTCGGCGTCCACGATGAGCACCCGGCGACCGACCAGCGACGGCACCACCAGGGCACCGGGCCGCCGCTGCTCCAGCCAGAACCGGGCCAGCCGGTCGGTCCGGGCGGCCAGCGCCGCCCGTACCCCGGGCAGGTCCGTCATCCGTGTCGCGGACCCGGCGGGTACGGCGGGTGGCGCGACCTGGTCCGAGGAGAGGCCGAGCGCGGCGAGGATCCCGGCGGCCTTGGCGTGTGTCTCGGCCACCTCGCCCTCGGGGGTGGAGTGGCGGACCAGGGTGGCGCCGACCGGCACCCGCAGGACACCGTCCGGGGTGATCTCCGCGGCCCGGATCAGGATAGGCGCGTCAAGCGTCTGCCGGCCGGCCGGATCGTGTCCGAGCAGGGCGAGCACGCCCGCGTAGTAGCGGCGTCCGCGCCGCTCCCGGCGGGCGATCACCCGGCAGGCGTTCTCGATCGGGCTACCGGTCACCGTCGGGGCGAACATCGTCTCCCGCAACACCTCGCGGACGTCCAGCGATCCGTGTCCGGCCAGCAGGTACTCGGTGTGCGCGAGCTGCGACATCTCCTTGAGGTACGGTCCGATGACCTGCCCGCCCTGGTCGGCGACGCAGGCCATCATCTTCAGCTCCTCGTCCAGCACCATGTCCAGCTCGTCGATCTCCTTCGGATCGGCGAGGAAACGCAGCAGCGCCGCCGGGTCGACCGGCGCCCCGCGGTGCCGGTACGTGCCGCTGATCGGGTTCATCATCACCAGCCCGTCCTCGACGCTGACGTGCCGCTCGGGGCTGGCCCCGACCAGGATCCGGGTGCCCGTGTGGACCAGGAAGGTCCAGTAGGCGCCGCGTTCGGCGAGCAGCAGCCGGCGCACCGCGTCCAGCGCGGCGACCAGCGGCGATCCGGTGACCCGGGCCTGGTATATGCGGTGGATGACGAAATTCGCCCCCTCGCCCCGGCCGATCTCCTCGTCGAGCACCTCGCGCACGATGCTGGCGTAGGCGTCGTCGGGGATGTCGAAGCCACCGTCCCGGGCGTGCGTCGTCGCCGTCGGCAGCGCGGCCACGGCCTCGGCCAGCGGAATCCGCCGGTGCCCGGTGATGCTGAGGAACTCCAGCGGCGTGCCGTCGTCCACGTGCGCGAAGCCGCGCTCGACGAGCTGCCGGTACGGCACCAGGGCCAGCGTCGCCGGGCCGGCCGGGGGCGCCGGCAGCGGCAGGTCGGCGAGCCGCTCGGCGGTGCCGACCGAACCGGTGAACAGTTCCAGGTCCGCCCCGGCGGCGCGGTGCAGCAGCGCGAACGGGCCGGGATCATTACCGGCGGCGACGGCCGCGAGCAGGTCGTGCAGGGAAATCATGATCGCTTCCTCGGTTCGGGACCGGCCGGGACGGCGGTCGAGCGGGGAAGCGTGCACGGCCGCCGGATCGGGCGGCCGTGGGTGGTGTTACCCGCGCGTCAGGGCCGCCGCTCGGGCGGGCCACCAGCAGAACGGGCGCGTGGACATGCGCGACAGCGTACGCGGTCCCGTCCCCATCCGGGTGCCGTTCCCGTTCCGCGGACACCGGCGCGTCGGCGTCGGCATGCCCCGCCGGATCGCCGGGTACGGTGTGCCGCGATGAACATTCTCGCTCTCGACCTGGGCACCTCCTCGGTGCGCGGCCTGGTCCTCGACACCGACGCGGTGCCGCTGCCCGGGGCGCTGGCCCGGCGAATGGTGACCATCGAACTCGGCGCCGACGGGGCCGCCACCCTCGACGGGGCGGCGTACCTGGCGGCGCTGTGCGAGTGCCTGGACGAACTGGCCGAGGCGGGCCGGCTGGACGGCGTCGGCCTGGTGGCCACGGCGGCGCAGTGGCACTCGGTGGTGCCGCTGGACCAGGCCGGGGAACCGCTCGGCCCGGTGCTCACCTGGCTGGACTCCCGGCCCAGCCCTCCGCCGGGCGCCCCGGCCCCCACCGACCAGGTGGCCTTCCACCACCGCACCGGCACCTGGTGGCACCGGTTCTACTGGAACGTCAGGCTCCCCTGGCTGCGGGAACGGGTGGACCACCGGGACCTGCGTTTCGCCGGCCTTGTCGAGTACGTCTTCGGCGCGCTGCTCGACGAGGCGCCGATGTCGGTCTCCCAGGCATCCGCCACCGGCCTGCTCGACCTGCGCACCTTGGAGTGGGACGAGGAGGCCTGCGGTCTGGCCCGGGTCCACGAAGGGGAGCTGCCCCGGTTGGCGCCCAAGGGCTGGCGGGGCCGGCTGCGTGCCGACCACGCCCGCCGCTGGCCGGCGCTGCGTGCGGCGGACTGGGTACCGCCGCTGGGCGACGGCGCCGCCTCGAACGTGGGCTCCCGGGCCGTCGACACCGGACACGCCGCCGTCACCGTGGGCACCTCCGCCGCCGTACGCCTGATCCAGCCGGCCCCGGCCGGTGAGCCGCTGCCGCCGCTGCCTAGTTCGCTGTGGCGCTACCGGGTCGACCACGAGCACGTGGTGACCGGCACCGCCTTCTCCGGCGGTGGCAACCTGTACGCGTGGGCCGACCGTGAGCTGCGCCTGCCGCAGGACGATGACCTGGAGAAGGCGCTGACGGGCATCCCGCCCGGCGGTGGGGTGCGGGCCGATCCCCGACTCGCCGGCGACCGGCCACCGGGCCTCGCTCCGGCCGGCTCCGGCCAGCTGATCGGGCTGGGTTTCAACACCACGGCGGTGGACATCTTCGCCGGCCTGATGAGCGCCCTGTGCCGGCAGGTCGCCGTCGGCCTCGCCGAAATCGAGTCGACTGTCGACCGCCAGGTGTCGGTGATCCTCGGTGGCGGCGCGGTCACGGCGTCACCGTGGTGGCGCCGCTCGTTCCAGCACGCGCTGGCGCCGCGCGAGGTCAGCTACGTCGCCAACCCGGAGATCGGCGCGACCGGTGCGGCGCTGGTGGCGATCGGTCGGTTCGCCGGCGCGACAGGGATCGAACCGGTCGGCCGGACGGATGACGGCACGTCGGGGGTCGCTGCGGATTCCGGACGGTGACAGTATCCTTCCTGCACCGCGCCGCCCCCTGCCCGGCGCGGGTGGGATCGCGTCGTCCTGCGTGGTGCCGCGCCTGGTTGGATGGACGCCACTCTCGGTCGGCCGGTGGGGGGATGTGGGGAGGGCGTGGTGAGCGCGGACTGGGCGAGGCGTGACCGGCCCAATCACCGGCGTCGCCTGGACGGCCGGGTGGTCCCGCACCGGCGGCGCTCGGTATGGCGGGTCCGGGACTGGCGGATCCGCAGCAAACTGATCGCCGTCCTGATCATCCCGTCGGTGGCCTTCCTCGTCCTGGCGGGAGTGCAGACCGGCGCGCTGTTCGGTGAGGCGAGCGCGCTCGACCAGTTCGCCCGGCAGGTCGGCGTGGGTCCGCAGATCACCGGGGTCCTCGACGCGGTGCAGCGGGAACGCGACCGCACCGCCGGGGAACTGGCCGGGATGGCGGTCCCGGACGACCGGTCGGCGTCCGGACCGGACCGGGAACCCCGTTCCCGTACCACGCCGGACCAGGCCCGGTCGGCGTTGCGGTCGTACTATGCCGAATCGGACGCCGCGGTGGCCCGGCTACGGGCGGCGGCGCAGCCGTTGGCCAGCTCGGACGCCTCGTGGCGGATCAGCTACGCCCGCGCCGAGGACGCGCTCGCCCAGCTCACCGACGCGCGGGCCGCGGTGCCGGCCGGCGTCCTGAACCCCAACACGGTGCTGGGCAGCTACGGGCGCGCCATCGAGGCGTTGCTGAGCCTGCTGACCGAGCCGTCGCCGGGGGTCGACCAGCCCGCGCTTACCGACGCTGTGTTGCGGTACGGGCAGCTCGCCCGGATCCAGGACATCACCTCGCAGGTCCGGGCCCAGCTCTACACCGCCGCCCGAGCCGGCCGGTACGGGCCCGACGACCTGGTGCGGCTCGCCGACCTGCGCTCCCAGCAGTTCGCCGCGCTTGCCGAGTTCCGCGTCGCCGCCACCCGCGAGCAGGTGCAACGGTACGAGCGGGCGTCGGCACGACCCGAGATGGCGGCGGCGACCACGCTGGAGGAGAGCACCATCTCCGGCAGCGGCCGTGATCCGGTCGTACTCGATCCGGAGCAGTGGTGGACGGCCAGCGGGCAGCGGCTCGACCTGCTGCGGGAGGTGCAGGCCAGCGTCCTCGACGACGCGATCCGGCAGGCGGACCAGGCCAGCGCCGGCCAGCTCCGCCGGACCCTGCTGGTCGCCGGCGTCGTGCTGGCCGTGCTGCTGGTCGCGGTGCTGACCTCGGTGCTGGTCGGCCGCTCGCTGGCCAGCTCGCTGCACAATCTGCGCCGGCAGGCGATCCAGGTGGCGCAGATCGAGCTGCCGGACGCGTTGGAGCGACTACGCCAGCCCGGCACCGGCCGCGCGGACGTCGACGTGTCGCCGGCGGTGATCCGGTCCCTGGACGAGATAGGCGAGGTGGCGGAGGCGTTCGTCGCCGTACACCGCAACGCGGTGCACCTCGCGGTCGAACAGGCCCAGCTGCGGCGCAACGTCAACGCCATGTTCGTCAACCTCGCCCGGCGCAGCCAGGTGCTTGTCGAGCGGCAGTTGGAACTGCTTGACGAGTTGGAACGCGAGGAGAGCGACCCGGACCAGCTCGACAACCTGTTCAAGCTGGACCACCTCGCCGCCCGGATGCGCCGCAACGATGACAGCCTGCTGGTGCTCGCCGGCACCGAATCGACCCGTCGCTGGTCACAACCGGTGGCATTGCAGGCCGTCATGCTGGCCGCGGTTGCCGAGGTGGAGCAGTACCAGCGGATTCGGCACCGCGTCGACGGCCGGGTGTATGTGGTCGGGCACGTGGTGGCCGACCTGGTGCACCTGTTCGCCGAACTGCTGGAGAACGCCACCGCGTTCTCCCCGCCGGACACCACGGTGCAGATCGTCGGTCGGGTCGACGGGTCCGGTGAGGCGGCCGTGGAGATCGTGGACGACGGTCTCGGCATGACCGAGGCCGCGCTGGACGAGGCGAACGAGATGCTGGCGACGCCGCCGATGGCCGACGTCGCCGCCTCGCAACGGATGGGCCTGTTCGTGGTCAGCCACCTGGCCGCACGGCAGGGCGTCCAGGTCCGGCTGCGCACCATCGACAGCGGGGTGGTGGCCACGGTACGGCTGCCGGCCGCCGTGCTCGCCGAACCGCCCGGCGACGACGCCCCCGCCCCACCCACCCGGCGGATGATCGTCGCCCTGACCGGGGACGGCCGCCCGGTGTCGGCCGTACCGGCGACCGCGCTGGCCGGCTCCAACGGGCCCGGCGGTCCGGTGGCTGGTCGGGCCGTCGCGGCCCTGCCGGCGGGCTCCGGCGGCCCGGCGGTGCCCGTTCCGGCGGTGCCCGCTCCGGCCGTGCCACCAGCGGTGGTGCCCGCCGTTCCCGATCCCGCGGCCCCGGTGATCGCCGGTGCCGCGACACCCACCACCTTCGCCGCGACACCGTCGAAGCCGGCAGCCGGCGGCGGCTGGTTCACCCGGTCGTCCGGGCCGCCGACGAACGGAAGCCCCACAAACGGGGGTACGGCGAACGGGACGGCTCCTGGCCCGCCGGCCGGTCGGGTCGGTGCGGCGGCGAGCACGGCGCCGGCCATGAACGACCGGGGCCTGCCGGTCCGGGTGCCGATGGCCCACCTGCCCAGTGCGGACGAGGCGACCAAACCGAAGCGGCCGCCGGAGCCGGACCCTGACGCGGTCGGCGGCATGTTGTCCCGGCTCTACGGCGGACTCCGCCGGGCCGAGGAGGAAGAGACCATCGAGGTGGGTGGCGCGGTGCAGCGCCCGGACGGAGAGGACGGCACGTGATGACCCTCAGTAAAGCGGCGCGTGACCTGAACTGGCTGGTCAACGCGTTCGCCGAGCGGGTACCGGGGGTGGCCCACGCCATCGTGGTCTCCTCGGACGGACTCCTGGTCGCCGTCTCCGGACACCTGCCGAGGGATCACGCGGACAAGCTCGCCGCGGTCACCTCCGGGCTGATGAGCATCACCGCCGGGGCGGCCCAGATGTTCGACGGCGACGTGGTCAAGCAGACCGTCGTCGAGATGGGTCGCGGCTACTTCATGGTGATGCAGGTCCGGGACGGCTCGATCCTGGCCACCCTGGCCGCGTCCGACGCCGATGTCGGGGTGGTGGGCTACGAGATGGCCCGGCTGGCCAAGCAGGCCGGGGAGATGCTCACGCCCGCGCTGCGGGCGGAGTTGCAGCAGGCCCTCAACGGGTGAGGCCGCTCCCGGCGTCGGCCCTGGTCGGCCCGGGCATCAGCCGGTGGCCAGGTATGCGGCGTTGCCGCGGGCGACCCCCCCGGCCGCTTCACCGTCGCCCCGCGTGTTCTTCCCGCTGCCGAGCTTGCCCTCCTCGTCGCGGACCGCCCAGCCCCGGTCCCTGACGAACCCACGTGACTCCACCTCGATCGAGTCCAGCCGTTCACCGAGCATCGACTTGATCGGGAACCGCCGTATCTCGATCACTCTCATCAAGATCACTTTAGGCCACGGATGCGGAGTCGCCGGCTGCTCGGTGGCGCGAATCGTCGCCCGATTCGGACGTATCACGCATGCCGCGATGTCGGCCTTCACTGAGCGTGGTTGTGTCGTACACGCGTGCGAACGTCGGTGTCATGCGGGAGGCGTGGGCACGGCTGGACGAGGCGG